>JBOFJB010000075.1:0-17620 GCA_051650465.1 Dermatophilaceae bacterium
CCACTCCTGGGTCTCGGCCGGGTCGATGTCGGGCAGGTGCGTCGGGATGCCGTTGAGGATGGGTCCAACGTTCTCGTGGGTCGCCACGCGCGCGTCCTTTCACCGGTCAGGGACACCGACCCCGGTGCGGGGTCCGCCGTCCTATCTTTCACCCGATCCGGTCCGGGGGTGCAATCGCGTCCGTCGGTGCCTCGTGCCGTCGCGGAACGAGGCACCGACAGCCAGTCTCGGCGGAGGTGCCCTCGCCGGGTCGGCGCCTGGTCGGGCGACCGCCGCGCGCAGGATGCCGGCCGGCCGGGGTCAGCCGGCGGCGCGGTCGGGCCGGGAGTAGAGCGAGAACCTGGGCGGGCGGGTGAAGGCAGCAAGCGTCATCCCCGCCTCCGTCGCCATCGCGACCGCCAGCGACGTCGGCGCGCCCACCGTGACCACCACGGGGATGCCGGCCACGGCCGCCTTCTGCACGATCTCGAATCCCGCGCGCGAACTGACCACGAGCACGGTTCCGGCCAGCGGCAACTCCCGCTCGCGAGCGAGCGCACCCACCACCTTGTCGACGGCGTTGTGCCGGCCGACGTCTTCGCGCACGGCGAGCAACTCGCCCTCGGACGTCGCGAGACCGGCCGCATGGACCCCGCCAGTACGGTCGAATACCGGCTGTCGGGCTCGCAGCGCCTCGGGCAGCCGCTGGACCACCGTCGGGTCGACCCGTACCGGGTCGTCGCCGACCACCACCCGGGATGACGTGCGCACCGCGTCGACCGACGCGGCACCGCAGATGCCGCAGGCGCTGGTCGCCGCCGCCGTGCGTTCCCGGACCGGCCGGCGTACCTCGGACCCTGGCTGCAGGGTGGCCTGGACCACGTTGAAGGTGGGCGCGCCGTCGGCGCCGGTGTCGGTGCAGTGCACGAGCCGGGCGACCTCGGCAGCCGAGTGCAGCAGGCCTTCGGTGAGCAGGTGGCCGAGCGCGAGGTCGACGTCGTCCCCGGGAGTACGCATCGTCGTCGTGACGACCTGGTCGCCGATCCGGATCTCGAGCGGCTCCTCGACGACCACGACATCCGGCCGCCGCGTGATGGCGCCGCTCTCGGTGTCGACCCGCGTCCGAGGGACTCGCGTCGTCACTCGACCCACGGGCCTATCGAAGCACATCACGCGTCGATCACGACACGATCCGACGCGTGCATCGGAGTCCCGGGACGCCATCGGCGGCACCCACCAGCCGGTGATGACGCAGGTACCCGGCCGCCGCCCGTGCGCGCACCTCGGAGCGCAGCGCGGACCGGGACGGTGCGGCTTCCTCGGGCACACTGGGCGGGTGCCCGCCACCACCCCGCTCGGCCCCGCCGAGCCCGGCGCCGGTCAGGTGACCCTGCACGGCGGTGCGCTGCCGTGGCGCCCGGTGTCACCCGCGCTCGCGACTGTTCGCACTATCAGCGTCGTGCTCGTGCTCGCGGTCCCACTCCTTGCGAGTGCCGTCATCGGAGCGCTGGTCGCTCGGTGGGCGCTCGTCGCAACTGGTGCGCTGCTCGCGCTCGGCGGGTGGGGTGTCTGGCTCGTGCGCCGGCAGGTCAGCGCGATCAGCTGGGTCGAACTCGACGAGGAGATCGTCATCCGTCGCGGCCGACTGTTTCGCACCCTGGTCAGCGTGCCGTACGGGCGACTGCAGTACGTCGACATCCAGTCGGGGCCGCTGGCCCGGATGTTCGACATCGCGGAGTGCGAGATCCACACGGCGTCACCCGAGAGCGGCGGCGCCATCCCCGGCCTGCCGGTGGCTGAGGCCGAGGCGCTCCGGGCTCGCCTGGCGGCCCGGGGCGAGGCGCAGCGGGCGGGTCTGTGACAGGGCCGGCGCCGCTGAGGGGCGTTGCGGAGCCGGCCGTTCCGGATGGCCGATGGCAGCGGCTGCATCCGCTTTCCCCACTGCTCCGTGGTGGGGTCATCGCGCTGGCCGCGCTCGGCTACCTCACGGCCCAGGCCGTGGAGCGGGTGGTCGGCTCGACCGGCCCGACGTTCGACGTCGGACCGCGCGACGGTGTCAGCGAGACCGTGCCCGGTATCCCCGACGAGGTGCTGGAGCGGCCACTCCTCGCCGCGGGAGTCGTCGTCTCCGCTGGTGCCGTCATCGCGCTCGTGGTGTGGGTTAGTTGGCGGTTCTCCCGGTTCAGGATCGGTGGCGGGCACGTGGAACTCCGCACCGGAGTGCTGTTCCGTCAGCACCGGCAGGTGCCGCTCGAACGGGTCCAGGCGGTCGAGTTGTCCCGCCCGCTGCTCGCTCGTCTGCTCGGGCTGGCGCAGGTGGTGGTGCAGTCGGCCGGTGGGTCGGACTCCGAACTGACGCTTGCCTTCCTCTCGGTCAGCCGCGCGGATGCCGTTCGGGACCATCTCCTCGACCTTGCCGGCCGCGGTGACGAGCGGCCTACGGATGACGAGCACGTCACCGCGATGCCCGACGAGCCGGCCGCGGTCCCGTCGTCCACCACGGAGCCGCTGGTGGCGGTGCCGAACGGGCGACTGTTCGTCGCGACCATCCTGCACGGATCGACGATCGTGCTGGGCGCTGTGCTGGTGCTGCTCGGTCTCGCTGCCGGCGTGGACCGGTTCGGAGTACTGACCCTCGGCTCTGCGCCGGCGCTCGTGCCGGCAGTGCTCGGCATCGCCGTGAGCCGAGTGCGCGAACTGCTCGTGCACGGCAACTTCAGCCTGGCCGCCGGGCCGACCGCGATCCGCGTCCGCCACGGTCTCACCGACCTGCGCGCCACCACGATCCCGGTGCATCGGGTGCAGGCCGTCGAGATCCTGCAGCCACGGTGGTGGCGCCGCTTCGGCTGGTGGCGCATCAGGGTGAACGTCGCCGGCGTGGACGGCGGCCAGGACCAGGTTGACGGGCAGACCACGCTGCTGCCGGTAGGCACCTTGGAGGAGGCGAGGGCGGTGTTGGCCCAGTTCGGCGGACGTCGCGATGACGTACCCCTGCACGAGGCGCTGGCCGGAGCGGGTGGCGAACCCGCCTGGGTGGGCTCCTCGCCGCGGGCCAGGTGGCTCGGGCCACTGGTGTGGCGCCGGATCGGTTACATCCTGGGATCGCACACGATCGTCATCCGGTCCGGGGTGTTCACCCGGCGGGCCGTCCTGGTGCCCTATGCCCGCGTCCAGTCGCTCGCGGTCAGTCAGGGCCCGATCGAGCGGCGGCTCCGGGTTGCTAACGTCGTCGTCTGCTCGACCCCCGGCCCGGTGGTGGCGCGAGTATCGAACCTTGACCAGCGCGACGCCGAGAGGTTCCTTGTCGACGTGGCGGCGCGGGCGCGGGAGGCGCGCCGGTTTGGCGGAGCGGGTAGGCCCCGGCCGACGGTTCCGACACCAGTCGGGGACGATGGTGTCGGTCGGCCACTTGCACCGGGTGGACCGCGATTGGTGGACTAGGTCCCGACGAGCAGGGTCGTCGCGACGAGAGAGGAGTACGACGTGAACAACCCCGCCCCGCCCTCGGCGGACCCCGGGTCGCCCGGCGCCGCCGCCGTCGAGAGACTGGGATTCGCCCGCGAGCAGGTCATCCAGGAGTTCGGCTACGACTCCGACATCGACGACGACTTCCGGTTCGCGGTCGAGGACGCCTGTGGTGCCGAGATCGAGGATGACGACTACACCGGTGCCGCCGACGCCGTCCTGCTGTGGTGGCGGGATGACGACGGCGACCTCGGTGACGCTCTGGTCGACATGGTCGGAGTCCTCGACGACGGCGGGTTCGTGGTGTTGCTCACGCCGCGCAGCGGCACCGAGGTCGAGGCCAGCGACATCGAAGAGGCGGCGGTGACCGCGGGGCTGCACCTGTCCGGGTCCTTCACGGTGGGGCTCGGATGGCGTGCCTACCGGCTCGTGGCGCCGAAGGGGCCAGCCCGCCGGTGAGTCCGCGGGCTGGCAGGATGACGGCCATGTCCGCCGCCGCGCTCGCTCCGCTCGCCGTCGGTGCGGTCGCGCCCGACTTCACACTGCGCGACCAGAACGGTGCCGACACCACGCTCGCGGCGCTGACCGCCGGAAAGAACGTCGTCGTGGTGTTCTTCCCGTTCGCGTTCTCGGGCATCTGCACCGGCGAACTCGATGAGATCCGCGACCATCTCGAGCGGTTCGTCGCCGACGATCTCCAGGTGCTCTGCGTGTCCTGCGACCCGATGTTCACGCTCCGGGCGTGGGCCGACATCCAGGGTTACTTCTTTCCGTTGCTGTCCGACCATTGGCCGCACGGCGAGGTGGCGCGGGCGTTTGGTGTACTCGACGAGACGATGGGCGCTGCGGTGCGCGGCACGTTCCTTGTCGGTCGTGATGGCATCGTCCGCTGGGTTCTGGTCAACGGCCCCGGCGAACGGCGGGACTTCTCGGCGCTGCCGGCCGCGGTGGACGCGCTTCGCTGAGCGCACTGGCGTCGGCGGTCGGGGTCGCTCGGGGCGGGCAGTGCTCGAGGAGGTCACCGGGCGCCAGGCCGAGCGCGTGCTCGATGTCGCCCGGCGCGGTCTCCTGCAGGTGTCGGGCGACGATCTGGGTGAGGTCCTGCCAGTACCCGCGCAACGTCGACTCGGCCACATGCATGGTCTTGGCGATCTCGGTGTAGGTGAGGCCGCGTGCTCGGCCGTGGAGCAGTTCGCGTTGCCGGCGCCCGAGAATGGTCAACGTGCCACGGCGGGCGAGCACCTCGACGAGACCGACGAGCGGGGCCGGCATGACCACCTCGCCAGCCAGCACTCGCTGGACCGCGTACTCGACGGACTCGGGCGGCGCCGCCTTGGCCGCCACGCCGCGGGCGCCTGCGGCGATGCAGGCCGCCAGGACCAGCCGGCGCTCCTCCTGGGTGTAGAGGCATGTGACGTAGCCTGCCTCGACCACCCGACGGACCGCCTCGAGCCCCTGCATCACGCCCGGCTGGCTGGCGTTGGTGAGGTGCAGGTCGAGGATGACGACGTCGACCTCCCAGCGGTCGGCCAGCAGTTGCTCGACCCGGTCGACGGCGACGACGACATCTAGGCCGGGCAGCAGCAGCGGCAGCGCCAGACGTAGCGCGGCGACGTCTTCGACGAGAGCCACCCGCGGTCGGTGCGCCGGTCCGCCGTGGCCCGCCGACCGGTCAGCCGCAGGCGCTGGCCGACCGGTGGGTGCGATGCGCGTCATCCGGCACCGCCCCGGACGTCTCCGGACACGGCGACCGTGGTGCCGAGCCCGGGGGAGGAGGTGACCCGAGCCGTCATCCCGTGCCGGGTCAGTTCGCAATCGACCTGCTCCGTCAGCCCGAACCCTCGGCGCGTGGTCATCGGGTCGAAACCGCACCCGTCATCGTGCACGGTGAGGGTCCAGGAATCCGTGACGTCGTCGGTGTCGGCGTGGATGACGACCGCGGTTGCCCCGGCGTGCCGGCGCACGTTGTGCAGCACGGTCGTCAGTGCACCTTCGAGGGTGCTGGCCTCCGCGGGTGCCAGCGTGACGTCGGTGACGAGGTCGAGAGTGAGTACCGGCGCGAGGTCGGCGAACCCTGTTACGGCCGCATGGGCGACGTCGGCGACGGTGCGTTCCGTGCGATCGGCCGACTCCGGTGTGCGTGCGCTGCCGCCGCTGAGGTACTCACGCATGCGTTGGTACTCCGCGACGGCCTGACCTTGGATGTGGCTCCGCGCCTCCGCCGGCAACTGTGGGTCGGCGAGCAGCCGCATCACTGTCGCGGCGTCGTGGAACACCAGCCGCGCGCGGTGCTCCTCCTCGAGGCGGGTCAACCTGGCCACCTCGACCGTCGCGTCATCGGCCTGCCGGGCGATCTGCCGGACGAAGCGGAAGGTGAGTTTGACGATGACGCCGAGCACCACGTAGGTCAGGGCGTTGCCGATCGCGGTGCTCGAGCTGGTGCTGTCGAGAACCGGGAACACGTACACGCCGTAGGACACGAGAAGGACCATGAGGAATGCGAACCAGAGACGCACGCCGTGCAACGCACCGAGCGACACGACCACCGCGATCGTGTACCCCGGGAACCATGCGACCCACGAACCCACGAGATACGCGTCGGGCACCGAACTGCCGCCGACGAGGAGCAGTGCCGTCGCGATGGCGACGTCGGCCGTGCTCGCGGCCGGGCCGAGCGGCCGCCGGCGCATTACGGACGCGGCTGCCATGGCCACGGCCGTGACGACGGCGATCACCCACAACGTCGTGAACAGCGCGGGTCGTGGAGAGAGTTGCTCGCCGGTGCGGAGCGAGGGCACCGTCTGCACGAGGGTGCCGATGCGCACCGCGGCCAACGAGCCCGCGATGGCGTACTCCAACCGTGAACTGGTGCCGCCCCCTCCATCACCGTTCGGCACCGTCCGAGCGTAGGACCCGACGTCGCTGCACGCCCGCGCAGGGCTCGATCCTTGACACGACCTCGGGAGCGGCCGTTCGGTGACCGATCATCGCCCCAGCATGGCGCTCATGGTTGCGACACGGACCCCACGAAACCGCGAACTTCCCGAACCGGCGCTTCCGGGTGGTCGATCGCGAGGTGTCGTGGGGTGTTGGGGCGTGGCCGGCGCAGGCGCCGGTGGGGCTGGTTCTGTCCTCGGGAGGCGTGGCCGGGAAACGCCGCCCGCACCGACCGTGGGGTCCCTGCGGCGCGCAACCTGCGATGATGGTCGTGGACGGTCGCCGTGCCCGCGGGCCGGCGCCCGCCAGGGGCCTGTAGCTCAGTTGGTAGAGCGCCGCGTTTACACCGCGTAGGTCGTCGGTTCGATCCCGGCCGGGCCCACGTGAGCACAACGACCCCTCCGCCCGTCCTGCGTGAGGTGCTGGAGGTGGTCGAGCGGCTCTGGCCGCCGCAGACCGCGCAGTCGTGGGACCGGGTCGGCCTGGTCACTGGCGATCTCGACCAGCCGGTGCGCCGGGTGCACCTGGCGGTCGACCCGACCCTGGCCGTGATCGACGAGGCCCGCGACCTCGGTGCCGACCTGCTGCTCGTCCATCATCCGCTGTTGCTGCGCGGCGTCCACTCGGTGGCGACCGCCACCGCCAAGGGCGCGAGCGTGACCTCGCTCGTGGTCGGCGACGTGGCGCTGTACGTGGCACACACCAATGCCGATGTCGCCGACGAGGGTGTCTCCGAGGCGCTCGCGGATGCCGCCGGGCTCGGCCCGCGCGCGCCGCTCACCCTGGCCGAGGGCCAGCCGCTCGGCCGGTTCGGCGAGTTGCCGGAGCCGACCACGTTGCGCGAGTTCGTCGGGACGCTCGCCACCCGGCTCCCGCGGGCCGCGGGCGGCATCCGGGTCGCCGGTCCGACGGAGGCACGCGTCCGCCGGGTGGCGGTGGCCGGCGGTGCCGGGGACGACCTCTTCGATGCGGTCCGCCGTTGCGGCGCAGACGTGTACGTCACCGCCGACCTGCGGCACCACCCCGCCCTCGAGGCTCGGGAGGAGGCCCGCGGCGGACCGCCGTATCTCGTGGATGCCGGCCACTGGGCCAGCGAACAGGTGTGGCTGGCTCGTGCGGAGCGTGCACTGCGCACCGGGCTGGGCGCGGGCGCGGTTAGGGTGGAGACCCATATCAGCACAGTGCGCACCGACCCCTGGACGTTCGTGGTCGGTGCCGGCCCGGGAGGGATGCCGTGAACGCCGACTCGGCCCGCCAGTTGCGGTTGCTTGACCTCCAGGCGATGGACACCCGCCTCGACCAGATCGCCCACGCGCGCGGCTCCCTGCCGCACCTCGCCCAGCTCGCTGACCTGGTGAGTAAGGCTCGGCTGGTCGACGACCATCTCATCCGCACTCGGACCGCGCTCGGCGATGTCCAACGCGAAGTAGCCAGGGCCGACGCCGACGTTCAGCTCGTCCGGGACCGGGCGGCCCGTAACCAGGCTCGGCTCGACGCTGGTACCGGCACCGCGAAGGACCTCCAGGCATTGCAGCACGAACTCGGGTCGCTGGCGCGGCGGCAGTCCGAACTCGAGGACGTCGAGCTCGAGGTCATGGAGCGGGCCGACGCAGCGGAGCACGACCTGGCTGAGTTGGAACGCGGCCGTGGTGACCTCGCTGAGCGCATTGCCGCGGCTGAGGCCGCCCGCGACGAGGCGTTCGCGACCCTCGACGCCGAGGCGGCCGAGGTCGGCGGCCCGCGGCCGGCGGTCGCCGGCGATATAGGTGAGGAACTGCTTGCTCTCTACGAGAAGGTGCGGGCGTCATCCGGGGGCATCGGCGCGGCGGCGCTGCGCCAGCGGCGCTGTCTCGGCTGCCAACTCGAAGTGAACTCGGTCGATCTCCAGCGCATGCGAGCAGCCGCGCCAGACGAGGTGCTCCGCTGTGATGAGTGCCGCCGTATTCTCGTGCGGACCCCCGAGTCGGGCCTGTGAGCCGCCGGTTCACCGTCGAGGCCGACGGCGGGTCGCGGGGCAACCCGGGTATTGCCGGGTACGGCGCGCTGGTGCGCGACACCGACACTGGGGCCCTACTCGCGGAGCGCGCCGAGCCACTCGGCACGGCATCCAACAACGTCGCCGAGTACCGCGGGCTGATCGCCGGGCTGCTCGCCGCTGTGGCGCTCGACCCGGGTGCCGAGGTGCTCGTGCGGATGGATTCCAAGTTGGTCGTCGAGCAGATGTCGGGCCGGTGGAAGATCAAGCACCCCGACATGCGGGTGCTCGCGCTCGAAGCCCGCGACGTGGCCCGGCGCATCTCGGACGGCGGCGGGTCGGTGCACTACACCTGGATCCCGCGTGCCGACAATGCCGCCGCCGACGCCCTGTCCAACATCGCCATGGACGGCCGCACCGTCGACCGCGTGCACGGCGGCTGACCGGTGCCCAGGAGCACGACGGGCCCGGATGACGCGCGAGCAGCGTCCGCGGGCGGCGGTCGCCTCACCCCCGTACCGGAGGGCGCGCCGGCCGAGACCGGCGAGGCAGACGTCACCCTGGCTTTCGACGATGCTAAGGCCGCTGCGCCATCGGTGGGTCTCGGCACCCGGCCCCCGCACGTCGGCGATCCGGCGGCGCAGGTGCTGCTGGTGCGTCACGGCGTCACCGCCTTTACGACCGAGGGCCGGCTCGACGGGCGAGGCGGGTCCGACCCGTCACTCAGCGCAGCCGGACAGGCCCAGGCGGTGACTGCCGGGCAGGCGGTGACGGCCGTGGTCGGCGACGTGACAGCGCGCGTGGTCACCTCGTCGCTGGCGCGAGCGGTCCAGACTGGTTCCGCTGTGTCTGTGGCGCTCGGGGTCGAGGCCACGATCGATGCCGACTGGGATGAGCAGTCGTTCGGGGACTGGGACGGCCGCACTTTTCGCGAACTCGTCGACAAGGAGCCGCACGGGATGCGAGCGCTAGGTACTGACTCTACTTACCGCCCGCCGGGTGGCGAGACGCACGACGAACTCGTCGCCAGGGTCCTGCCCGCGTGGAACCGCGTGGTCGCGGCCGGTGGCACCACCGTTGTGGTCTGCCACCGCACACCCATCCTCGTGGTCCTTGCCGAGGTGCTCGGTCTCGGCCATGAGCGGGCCCGGCGGCTCGCTGCGGCCCCCGGGTCGGTTACCGCGGTCGAGGTCTGGGATGACGGTGAGGCCTCGGTGGTCTTCACGAACCGCACCTGAGACGGTTCGAGCCGAGCCGGTCAGGTCGGCCTAGCCTGGGCTGCCATGAGTTATGCCGGAGATGTCAGCCCTACCGAGGCGTTCGCTGCGGTCACCGCCGATGCCAATGCGGTGCTCGTCGACGTGCGGACCCGAGCGGAGTGGGCCTATGTCGGGGTGCCCGACCTGGCCGACGCGGGGCACGCCGTCGCCTTCGCGGAGTGGGTGCGCTTTCCTGACGGTGCCCACAACGAGGGTTTTGTCGACGAGGTGCGTGCGGCCGGGGTGGTACCGGGGCAACCGGTGTACCTGTTGTGCCGCTCCGGCGTGCGCTCGGTCGCCGCGGCCGAGGCGCTCACAGCGGCCGGTCTCGGACCGGCCTACAACGTGCTCGACGGCTTCGAGGGGCCGCACGACGCTGCCGGCCACCGCACGGTCGTGGGCTGGAAGAACGCCGGCCTGCCGTGGCGGCAGGGCTGACCATGGGGCCCGACCACGGGGACCTGTCGAGGGTGGATCATCTCGACGAGTTGCATCGGCAGACTCTCGCAGTGCGGGGAGGGTTGTCCCGCAGCGGTTTCGACGAGACCGCCGAGGCGCTGTATCTGACCTCGGGGTTCGTCTACGAGTCGGCGGAGCAGGCCGAGGCGGCGTTCAAGGACGAGGTCGACCACTTCATCTACAGCCGCTATGGCAACCCGACGGTGGCCGTCTTCGAGGAGCGGCTGCGGCTGCTCGAGGGTGCCGAGGCATGCTTCGCCACGGCATCCGGGATGGCCGCAGTGTTCACGGCGCTGGGAGCACTGTGTGGGGCGGGCGACCGGGTCGTCGCGTCGCGGGCGCTCTTCGGCTCTTGTTTCGTCATCCTCGACGAAATCCTGCCGCGGTGGGGAGTCGAGACGGTGTTCGTGGACGGCGCCGACCTGGGCCAATGGGAGCGCGCCCTCGCCGAGCCGACGACGGCAGTGTTCTTCGAGACCCCGAGCAACCCGATGCAGGAACTGGTCGACATCGCCGCGGTCTCCCAGCTGGCCCACGCCGCCGGGGCAACGGTCGTGGTCGACAACGTCTTCGGTACCCCGGTGTTCTCACATCCCCTGGAGTTCGGTGCCGACGTCGTCGTGTATTCGGCTACCAAGCACATCGACGGCCAGGGGCGGGCGCTCGGTGGGGCGATCCTCGGGTCGGCAGAGTACGTGAACGGCCCGGTCAAGAACCTCATGCGGCACACCGGGCCGTCGCTGTCGCCGTTCAACGCGTGGGTGCTGACCAAGGGCCTGGAGACGATGGACCTGCGGGTGCGGCGGATGGCCGACTCGGCGCTCATTCTCGCGCGCGCTCTGGAGGAGTGGCGCGCGAGTCGGCGCGGCGTGCTCCGGGTGCTGTACCCGCACCTGCCCAGTCACCCGCAGCACGATCTCGCCATCCGCCAACTCGATGGCGGGGGTGGCACGGTGGTCACCTTCGAGGTGGCCGGCGGCAAGGACGCGGCGTTCGCGCTGATGAACTCCCTTCGGGTGGTGGACATCTCGAACAACCTCGGTGATGCGAAGTCGCTCACGACCCACCCGGCGACCACGACGCACCGACGCCTGGGCCCGGATGCGCGGGCCGCTCTCGCGATGACCGACGGTGTGGTGCGCATCTCGGTCGGGCTTGAGGACGTCCGCGACCTCATCGCCGACGTCGACCGCGGTCTCAGTGCGGCGGCGCAGGTCTCCCAGCCGTGACTCGTCGCGGTCCTCGTGGTCTCGGACATCCATTGACCCGCCGGACGGATGACGCGCTGCCGGTGCGTTAACGTCGGGAGGGTGGGCTCCTCAAACGTCGTCAGTGTCACCCGCCTCATCCCGGCCGGGGCCGCGGCGATCTTCGACCTTCTCGTCGACCCCGATCGACACGCTGACATCGACGGCGGCGGCACCGTCCAGGGTGCCCGCAGCGGTGGCCGCCGCCTCGGGCTCGGCGACCGGTTCGGCATCGAGATGAAGATCGGCGTGGCGTACGCGACGCTCAACGAGGTGGTCGAGTACGAGGAGAACCGGCTCCTCGCCTGGCAGACCCGCGCCCGGGGCACGATGTCGCGGTTCATCGGTGGCCGCATCTGGCGCTACGAGTTGGAGCCGGTCGAGGGCGGCACGATGGTCACCGAGTCGTGGGACATCTCGCGTGAGGGATTCGTCAGCAAGCCCGCGGTGCGGCTGCTGGCAGGGACGACGCGGCGCAATATGGCCGCCACCCTCGAACGCATCGAGGAACTCGTGACCGATGCGGGTCAGGCACCCTCGGCCACCACCTGACGTTCGTCGGCGACCCCCGCCATCGCCCACCGCACGACGTTCGTGCCGAGTTGGCCGAGGGCCCCGGCGACTGTCGCGGCGGGGCCGGGCACCGGAACGCGCAGTTCCGTGCGCGCCCACTGGGGCAGCAGCGCTACCCCGCCCGCGGCGAGCAGGCCGTATCCAGGCCGCGCGGTCCATGGCAGCGGCGGGTCGAGGAGCAGGAAGCGAGCGGTGTCCCGGGCCGCCGGCGACGCTTCGAGGTCCGGACGGTAGGCGTCGAGGGCCTGGCGCAGCGTGGCGACGTCCTTCGGCATGTCCCGTGCGCCGAGGCGCTCGGCGACGGCGGCGGACTGGGCGACGTAGGTGTCGGCCTCGTCGCTGCCGAGTGGGGTGGGAGCGAACCGCTGGTAGGCGGCGAGAAAACTGGCAGCCTCGGCGATGTGGACCCAGCCGAGCAGACCCGGGTCACTCGCCCGGTACGGGCGGCCTCGGTGGTCTCGACCGCGGACCCGCTCATGGATGCCGCGGACGCGGGTGATGGCACGCTCCGCGTCCGCGACCGTGCCAAACGTGGTGGTCGCCAGAAAGTGTGAGGTGCGCTGCAACCGTCCCCACGGGTCGCCGCGGTACCCGCTGTGTCCGGCGACCCCGGCCATCGCGCCGGGATGCAGCGACTGGAGCAGAAGTGCGGCCACTCCGCCAGGGAACATCGACGCGTCAGCGTGCACCCGCCACACCGGGTCCTCCGGAGTGAACCACCGCTCGCCCGCCCGCCCCCAGATCGCCGCGGCGTGCTCGGCGGCGTCCTCGCCGGCCACCCTCGACCGGAGCGCTTCACCGAGCCGGCGCTGTGCTGCGCGGCCGGCCGTAGCCAACATCGTCATGGTGGCCATCCAACCGCGCGCGGGAAGGCCCGAGTAACGAATGCCACCAACCCTGGTGCCGGTGTCGAACGTTGTCGCCGCTGACGGGTTCGCACCGAGCCGGTCGGACTGCGGTCGGCGCCGGTGACGTCGCTGGTCATCGTGGGTGGACGTCGAGCACCCACGGGCCGCTGGTGCGCGCCGGCTCGTGCAGTTCGACATGAAACGCCTGGCCGACGGACTCCGCGAGCGCCGACACCGAACGGATGCTGTTGCCGGTGACACACAGGTGGCGGGCCACCAGGCCGCGGGTGTGCTTCGCGAGGTGGCTGGTGCCGGGGACTCGCACCTGCACCCAGCGCTGGGCGAGCACGCTCTCGGGTCGCCAGGCCGTCGCATAGGTCGCAGAGCGGCAGTCCACGACGACCCCGCGCCCCGCGGCATCCGGCAGCACCTGCGCGAGCACGGGCCGCCAGGCCGCGGCGAGCGGGCCGACCCCGGGCAGGGCGACGTCCATGGCGAGCCGGTAGGGCGGGATCCGGTCCCCGAGTCGCACGGCGCCGTGCAACGCGGACACGACGACCACCCACCGGGTCGCGCGGCGGCGGGCCGCGGCATCCATCGACGACAGCCCGAGCGCGTCGTAGAGGACGCCGGAGTACACCTCAGCAGCTGGAGCGGCGGGTCGGCTGTCGAGGTGGAGGTTGTCGGCGACCTCGGCTACCAGCGTGCGCGGCACACCGAGGCGGGCCATGGCGTCCGGCAGGGCGCTGGTGGCCCGCAACGCGTCGGCGACCTGGCGCCGCATCGGCGACAGCGCCGGGAACGACCAGGACGCCGGGTCGGCTGGTCGTCCGCGCTGCCGAACGGTCTTCGACTCCGACGGTGGGAGCAGGATGAGCACGGACGGCACTCTACGAACCCACTAGGTTGGCCGGATGCCGCGTCCCCGGATCGTCTTGCAGCCCACTGATACCGAGACCCCGGACGGCGCGGAGTTGGCGCTGCGCAGCCGGTTCGCCGCGGTCCGCGCCGAGTTGGGCCTGGACGCGCCGTACCCGGCCGACGCGCTCGCCGAGGCCGAGCGGGTCTGTTCCGTGCCGCCGCTGGCCGGGGAGGACCTCACCGACCTGCCGTTCTTCACGGTCGACCCGCCCGGGTCGACCGATCTCGACCAGGCGCTGCATCTGGAGCGTGACGGCGACGGTCACCGCATCCGATATGCCATCGCTGACGTGCCTGCGTTCGTCCCGCTCGGCGCCGTTCTGGATCGGGTGACCCGAGAGCGTGGCCAGACGGTCTACCTCCCCGATGGGCGGGTCCCGCTGCATCCGCCGGTGTTGTCGGAGGGTGCGGGAAGTCTGCTTCCGAACGAGGTGCGGCCGGCGTTGGTGTGGGACCTGCGGCTCGACTCATCCGGTGAATTGACCTCGGCGACGGTGGCTCGCGCGGCGGTGCGCAGCGTCGCGCAGTTCGACTACGAGACGGTGCAGCGCGGTGCCGACTCGGCCAACCCCGACCTGCGCTTCGTCCTGCTGCGTGAGGTGGGTGAGCGGCGCATCGCCCAGGAGCGGGCTCGCGGTGGGGCGAGCCTGCCGCTGCCGGAGCAGCAGGTCAGTGCGCAGCCCGACGGGGACTTCACGCTCGCATTCCGGCCGCCGGTCCCCGCCGAAGACTGGAACGCTCAGGTGTCGCTGCTGACGGGGATGGCGGCGGCCAGGATGATGCTTGATGCCGGGGTGGGGGTGCTGCGGACGATGCCGATGCCTACCGAGTCGGCGCTTGCCCGGTTCCGGCGGGCCGTCCGCGGCATCGGCGTGCCGTGGCCTGACGGCGTGCCCTACGGCGAGTTGATCCGCACGCTCGACTGGCGCGACCCGCGCCACCTCGGGTTGGTGCACGAGGCCACCATGCTGTTCCGGGGAGCCAGTTACACCGCCGTCGACGGCGCGCCGCCCGAGCAGCGCGAGCATGCGGCGGTCGCTGCTCCGTACGCGCACGTCACGGCGCCATTGCGGCGACTCGTCGACCGGTTCGGGCTCGCGGTCTGCGAGGCGCTCTCCCGCGGGGTCGACGTGCCGGATGACGTGCGCGCGGCGCTTCCACTACTACCGGGCCTGATGCGTGATTCCGGCAGGCGCGTCGGCGCCGCCGAGCGAGCCTGCACCGACGCTGCCGAGGCCGCTGTGCTGTCGCGTCGGGTGGGTGAGGAGTTCGCTGCGGTCGTGGTCGACCACACCGAACGGGGAATGGAGGTCCAGCTCGCCGAGGTGCCGGTGCTGGCGCTGCTGACCGGGCCGCGGGCGGGTCTCGGTGCGATGGTGCGGGCGCGGCTCGCCGAGGTCGACATTGCGGCTGGTGCGGCACGCTTCGTCCGTGCCCCGTGACGGGTCGGCGAGTGGCCAGTTCGGTGGGGGCCAACACGTTCCGGCGGCTGATGCTCGAGCATCGCCGGCGTGCCAGCCCGGGCTCGGTCAGACATGGCCAAGGGGGTGGCCGCTGCCGGCCGGCCCAGGCCGTAAACTACGTGGCGGACGAGTCGGGCGGACGGCCGCGTCGGTGAGTAATCACCGCCGAGGAAGGTCCGGGCTCCGAAGGGCAGGATGGTGGCTAACGGCCACCCGGGGCGACCCGCGGGACAGTGCCACAGAAAATAGACCGCCCCTTGCACCGGTCGCGAGACCGAGGCAAGGGGTAAGGGTGAAACGGTGGTGTAAGAGACCACCAGCGGCCTGGGCGACCAGGCCGGCTCGGTAAACCCCATCCGGAGCAAGCCCAGACAGGATGCGTTCGAGGGCGGCCCGCCCGAGCATCCGGGTAGGGCGCTGGAGGTGGCCGGCAACGGCCACCCGAGATGGATGGCCGTCACCGTGCTGTCGGCGACGACGGCACGGGACAGAACCCGGCCTACAGCCCGGCTCGTCCCCTGGCACCTCGGCCAGTCGGCTCATCGGCCGGCACGACACCCGAGGTTGGGCGTTCAGTCGCCAGTTGGTGGTGTGTGCGGTTTGTGGGTTGGCCTGAGCACCGTCCGCGTATCGTGCGTCACGCAGGGTGAGTCGCGGAAGGACCGGTCATGGTCGACCATCCTGCGCCCGACCCGGGCGAGGCACGAATGCGGATTCTCGACGCGATGTCGCCGCTGGACGGCTTGAAGGTCCGCGAGGCGGTGGTGTCGTTCGTGTCGGCGTGGGGCATCGACGCCGTGGTCGCCGAGGTGATGGTGCCGGTGCTCCACGAGGTCGGGGAGGGATGGAACGCGGGCCGTCTTGGCGTCGTGCACGAGCATTTCGTGTCAAACACCTTCCGCGGGGTGCTCGGCGAACTCCGGTCGGCAGGGACGAGCAGCCTGGGACGGAGCGTCGTGCTCGCCTGCCCGCCTGATGAGTTGCATGACCTTCCGCTCGAACTCTTCGGGGCGATGCTGCACCGCCGCTCGTGGCGGGTGGTGGCCTTGGGAGCGGACACCCCGATGACCGCACTCATCGATGCCGTGCACACGCTCCGGGCCGAGGCGTGCGTCGTCGCCGGGGTACGCTCCGATGTCTTCGAGCCGCACCTCCGGGCGCTCACCAACTTGGCGAGCGTCGTCCCGATGTCTCGGTGGGGCTGGAGCCCTCGCGCTCGACCGGCCGGTGCCCGACTGCACAGTGCTGCCGCCCGACCTCGTCCGGGCTGCCAGGGCCGTTGACGCCATCCGGCCTCGTGCCATCCCTCATGTGCGGTCACGGTCGACGCTGGCGCCACAGCGGGCGATGGAGTCGGCCGAAGCGGCCATCCGCTGAACGGTCCCGCGCCGGCTGTTCGGTTACCGGGGTGGGCGCGCCTCGGTCGCGAGGATGCGGTGGCCGGCAGCGTCAGGTACCTGCTTGGTGGCTCGGCCGCGCTCGTCCTGTACGCGGGTCGCGAGCACGGCTGCGCCGATGATGCCGGCCTTGTTCCGCAGAGTTGCCGGGATGATCGGAGTGCGCAGTTTGAGGAGCGGGAGGAACTGGCTGGATTCCTTGGAGACGCCACCGCCGACGAGCAGCAGGTCGGGCCAGAGGAGATCTTCGAGTGCCCGGTAGTAGCGCTGTAGGCGCGGTGCCCACTGCTCGTAGGTGAGGTTCTCGCGGGTCTTCGCCGACGATGCGGTGACCGTCTCGGCGTCAACGCCGCCCACCTCGAGGTGGCCGAGCTCGGAGTTCGGTACTAGCACGCCGCGGTTGATGACCGCGGTACCGATGCCGGTACCGAGTGTGGTGAGGATGACGAGCCCGTCGTGGCCGTTTGCCGCGCCGTACTCCAGTTCGGCGACCCCGGCAGCGTCGGCGTCGTTGACCACGACGACGTCGTGCTGGAGCCGGTCCTCGAGCAGTTTCTCGATCTCGCAGCCGACCCACGACGGGTCGATGTTCGCGGCGGTCCGCACGACACCGTGCTGCACGACACCGGGGATGGTGACCCCGATCGGGGAGTCGCTGCGGACCTCGTCAAAGTGGTCCACGATCTGCGCGATGACGCCGCACACCGCGTCGGGCGTGGATGTCTCGGGTGTCTCGATGCGTAGCCGCTTCTGCGCGAGGTCGCCGTGGGCGAGGTCGACCGGGGCGCCTTTGATGCCGCTGCCTCCGACGTCGATACCGAGCGGGTGGCTGGTCGTCATCCGGCGTCTCCGGTGGTGAGGATCTCCGGCTCGCCCTCGGTCACGAGGATGGTGTGCTCGAACTGGGCTGAACGGCGCCGGTCCGCGGTGACGACAGTCCACCCGTCGTCCCACATCTCCCAGTCGTGGCCGCCGAGGTTGAGCATCGGTTCGACCGTGAACGTCATCCCCGGTTCGATCATCGTGGCGTACCGGGGTGCCGCGTCGTAGTGCGGCACGATGAGGCCGCTGTGGAACGCGGTGCCGATGCCGTGCCC
>JBOFJB010000076.1:0-1860 GCA_051650465.1 Dermatophilaceae bacterium
GCTGCACGGCTCGATCGAGGCACTGGCGCGGGCGGCCGCCCTCGAGCTGTCTCCGATCCGGGTGAACACGGTGAGCCCGGGTGGGATCGCCATGACCACGGATCGGCAGCTCACGCCCCATCGAGGACAGCCGGAGGACGTCGCTGCGGCGGTCATCGGCCTCGCCACCAATCCCGCGATCACCGGCGCGCTGCTCGACGTCGATGGTGGCGAACGTCTCGGCACCTACAGCGGGTAGCACGCCCGAACAGTGCGGCCGAGGGCCTGATCCACGAGCACTGCGCCGGCCGGCGGTGCCCCGGCGGCCAGTGGGTTCCTTCAGCCTGCGGAGCGGGAGACGGCGACCAGCCACCGGCGCCGGATCAGCGCCGAGAACGGACCGATCACCCACCAGTAGCGCGCGAACCGGCGGCGAGCCTGCTCGTCGACCGCCGCGACCCGGGTCTGCGTCGACAGGCGGCATCCCGCCGAGGTCCGGACCGCGCGCAGGTCGAGCGCCATCCGCACCGAGCCGGCGGATGCCGCGTCGAAAGCGCCGGTGTCGTCGGTGAGCCGCCACGGACGTCCGGAAGCGCCCAGCACCACCTCGTGTGGCGAGCGGTGCAGGACCTGGAACCCCATCCGCTCGAACAGGTCCGCGACGGTGGTCGCGCGGGGCAGCCCACGTGCGCCGAGCAGGATGCCGGTGAGTCGGTCGGGTGCCGCCGGGATGGCCAGGGCCAGCCGGACCGCCTCCGCCGGCTCGCACCGGAGGTCGACGTCGTGGTCCTCGCGCGCGTCCGCGACCGGCATCAGGTCGGCGAGCGTCGTCACCGCTCCACCATAGGCCCGCTCCGATGGCGCCGGACGGCAAAAATATGATATCTATTTAATATCACCTCGACCGAGAGAGGACAGTGCCATGACCACCTCCACGCCCCAGACCCCTCCCGTCCCGGCCACGCCCGACCTGGCCGTCCGGATGCCGGCGCCGCAGGTCGCGGAACGGCCGGCCCGCGTCCTGCCCGGCTGGCCGACCCTCGCCGGTTGCGTCGTCGTGGTGCTCGGCGGGATGGCGTTCCTCGTGCTCGGCGTCGACACCGAGCAGTACGCGCTCGCGGCGCTCGGCGCGGTCCTCGTCCTGCTCGCGATGCTCGCCTGCGGCGGCTTCACGGTCATCAACCCCGGCCAGGCGCGCGTCATCCAGCTGCTCGGCCGGTACCGCGGCACGGTGCGCGCCGACGGGCTGCAGTGGGTCAACCCGCTCACCACCCGCCGGGTGGTCTCGACGCGGATCCGCAACCACGAGACCGGTACCGCGAAGGTCAACGACGCCGACGGCAACCCGATCGAGATCGCCGCGGTGGTGGTCTGGCAGGTAGAGGACACGGCGAAGGCCACGTTCGAGGTCGAGAACTTCGTGCAGTTCGTGTCGATCCAGACCGAGACAGCGGTGCGGCACATGGCGGGCAGCTACCCCTACGACGCCCACGAGCCGGGCAAGCGCTCGCTGCTCGACAACACCGACGACATCACCGCCGCGCTCTCCGCCGAGATCAGCGCGCGGGTGGCATCCGCCGGGGTGCGGATCATCGAGTCCCGCATCACCCAGCTCTCGTACGCACCCGAGATCGCCCAGGCGATGCTGCGCCGGCAGCAGGCGTCGGCCGTGGTCGCCGCCCGGCAGCAGATCGTCGCCGGCGCGGTCGGGATGGTCGAGATGGCGCTCGGCCGGCTCGACGAGGACGACGTCGTGGCCCTCGACGAGGAACGCAAGGCGGCCATGGTCAGCAACCTCATGGTGGTGCTCTGCGGCGACCGCGAGGCGCAGCCCGTCGTGAACACCGGCTCGCTCTACCACTGACGCGGGAGGCACCGGTG
>JBOFJB010000077.1:0-2544 GCA_051650465.1 Dermatophilaceae bacterium
CTGCGGAACGGATGACGCGGGCGCGGGTCTGGCGCAAGCGTTACGGCGGGGGGATGCGCCAGGTCGGCATCCTCGCCGCGGCGGGCCTGTACGCGCTCGACCACCACGTCGAGCGGTTGGCCGACGACCACGCTCGCGCTCGGAGGTTCGCCGTCGCCTGCGCCGAGGCGGCCCCTGGTGTGGTCGAGCCCGCGCACGTCGAGACGAACATCGTCATCCTGCGTGTCGGTGAAGTCGGCTGGGAGGCAGCGCGTTTCGTCGCGGCTCTCGCCGAGCACGGAGTGCGCACCTACCCGGTCGGCGCGGGTCGGGTCCGCGCGGTTTGGCACCTCGACATCGACGACACTGCCACCGATGCCGCGATCTCCGTGGCGACCAAGGCACTCCGTCCCTGACCGCTGCGTCGCTCCTCCCCGACGTTGTGGGCCGCGGTTCGCCCGATGTCCCGATGGCGCTGCGCTCGCACTGGATGTTGACCCCGCTCGTGCGGCGAGCGCCCAGGTAACAGCGCTGCGACCGCGAACCGGGTGGCGAGGAGAATCCGTTTGGCGGCATCTGTGCGACGAGGTCGCGGATGAGGGAGACACCGAGCCCCACGCCGCGGTCACGGCGACGAGCAGTCCGGCAGCGAGTCGGAACCGGGCGAGCCGAGCCTGGGGGAGTCGCGACATCCCCGAGGGGTCAGACGACGGTGAGGGCGACCGTGCTGCCGCGTGGCGCTCGACCTCCGGCAGGGTCCTGGAGGCGCACCGTGCCGAAGAAGCCGCCGAACGCCTCCTCGACCCGTACTTGGAACCCGGCCTGTTCGAGGATGCGTCGCGCTTCGCCGACCTGCTGGCCGATGACGTTCGGCACGGTGACGAGCACCGGCCCCTTGGAGATCACGAGCATGATCGTGTCGCCGTCGAAGAGACTGCGGTCCTGCGGGCTTTGGCTGATCACCGACCCGGCCGGCACGGTGTCGCTGTTCTGCTGGGTTCCGGCCCGGACCGTCAGCCCGAGTTTCTCCAACGTCTTGCGGGCCTCCGGCGCAGGCACACCGGCGACGTCAGGAACGTCCAACGGCCGTCGGCCCCTGCTCACGACGAGCCCGACGGGAGTGTCCCGCTTGAGGCTCGCCCCAGCCGCCGGGTCGCTGGAGATGACCCGGCCGTCGGCGATGTCGTCGTTGAACTCCTTGGTGACTCTGCCGACCGCGAGGTTCTCCTTACCGAGCCGCGCCCGGGCTTCGTCAAGGTCGGCGTCGATGACGTCGGGGACCAGGTAGCGCTCGGGTCCTTTCGACACGATCAACTCGACGTCTGAACCGCGCCGCACTGTGCTGCCGGGCCCCGGCAGCACACGCAGCACCTGGCCGGCGGCGGCATCCTCGGAGAAGTCCTCGACGATGGTGGCCCCGAGGTGGACGTTCCGCAGGTCGTCCACCGCTGCCATCTGGGTGAGGCCGGTGACGCGCGGCACCGTGGCAGCGGCACCCGGCCCGAGGATGAAGAACCACGCCGTCGTGCCAGCCAGCGCCGCCGAGGCCAGCGCCGCCCACCACAGTCGGCGCCGCCGACGGGGGCCGGCGACCACGACGCCTTCGAGCGGAACGGACGGCCGCTGCAACGCGGCCGTGTGCTGGTGGGGAGCCGCGGTGCTTGCCGTCAGGCCGGCCAACGCCGGTCGTGGTGCGCCAACGACGCCGCCAGGTGTCGACCGCGCGTCGACTGATGGCCAGCCTCCGGCAGCACCGTTCGCATCGAGGGCCGCAGTGGCCGGCTGGCCGGCCCCGTCCGTTGGCCTACCGTCGGGCTCCGGGGTCGGCAGCGCTGCGCGAGCACGCCGCACCATCTCGAGGAACACCCCCGCGTCGGCGGGTCGCCGGTCGGGCTGGCGTGACGTGGCCCCAGCCACCAGGTCGTCGAGTTCCTTCGGAAGTCCCGGCACCCGGCTCGACGGTGCCGGGACACCGCCGTGCACGTGCTGGTACGCGACGTGAATGGGGTTGTCCCCGGTGAACGCCTTGGTGCCGGTGAGCATTTCGAAGAGGACGAGGCCGGCGGCATAGACGTCGGAGCGCGCGTCGGCGGCGCTGTGTTCGACTTGTTCAGGCGCGAGGTACGAGACGGTCCCGAGCAGCATGCCGCTCGACCCGGTGACCGTCTGGCTGGTGACCGCGCGGGCAAGGCCGAAGTCGGCGACTTTCACCGTGCCGTTGTCGCCGAGGATGACGTTCTCGGGTTTGACGTCGCGGTGGATCAGCCCCGCACGGTGCGCCTCGGCCAGCGCGAGAAGCAACGCCTGCACCACGTCGAGGGCCATTCTGGGGGGTAACGCTCCGTTGTCGGTGAGTACGTCGCGCAGCGTCCTGCCGGAGACATACTCCATCGTGAGGAACATGTGGCCGCCGTCTTCACCTTGGTCGTAGACGGCCACGACGTTCGGGTGCGACAGGGATGCCGCCGAGCGCGCCTCACGCCGGAACCTGGTGACGAAACTGTCGTCGTGGGCGAGGTGCGGACGCATGACCTTCAGCGCCACGTCCCGTCCGAGCCGTTCGTC
>JBOFJB010000078.1:0-12077 GCA_051650465.1 Dermatophilaceae bacterium
GACCAGACTGGTGAGCACTGCGATCGCCGACACCCCGGCAAACATCCACGGCGCGACGACCCAGACATCCGACACCCCGATGAACGCCTGGCTGAGCGCGATCTGGATCACCCCCTCGTCAAAGACGTAGCGCATCAGCACGACCAGCAGCCCGACCGCGAGGGCGACCCCCAAACCCGACACGACGACCATCTCGGTGACGAACGGCATCCGGACCGTCCAGTTCGACGCACCGACGAGTCTCATGATGCCGATCTCGCGACGCCGGATGAAGGCCGCTTGACGGATGGTGGTGGCCATGAGTAGCGCCGCGCAGGCAGCCATCAGGGCGGCGAGCAGCAGCGCGAACGCCGTGATCCAGTTGATGATCGTGAAGAACCGGCTGAGCACGGACTCCTGGTCCTGGACGATCGCTACCCCAGGCGCGCCGTCGAACTGCTCGGTGACAGCGCGGAACTTCGTCGGGTCATCGAGCTGCACCCGCAGGCTTTGCGGGATGTCGCCGACCTGGACGTTGCCGGCCACCGGACTGTTGCGAAACTGCTCCTTGAATCGGTCGTACGCCTGCTGCTCAGACTCGTAGAACACGGCCTTGACCTCGGGCAGCGCTCCGAGCTGGTCCTGCAGGGTGGTGCGCTGGGTGTCGGTGACCCCACGGTTCTCGCAGTTGGGCTGCGGCGAGGTGGCGTTGCACAGGTAGATCGACACCTGGATGCGGTCGTACCAGAAGCCCTTCATCGTCTCGGCCTGCCGCTGGGCGAGCAGGCCCAGCCCGAGCAGGACCATCGACACCATCGTGACGAGCACCACCGAGACGGCCATGGACACATTGCGGCGCAGGCCCGAGCCCACCTCCGCGAACAGGAAACGTGACTGCGTCATGTCAGACCTCCGGTGAGGTCGGCCTCGACGGCGGCCTCCGGGCCCGGCTCCCGGCCGCCACCGGGAAAGTCTGTCGACGACGCGTGCCGTGGGGTGTGCGCATCCTGCGGATCGCGAGGGTGGTAGCCCGAGTCCTCCTCGTCACGGACCAGTTGACCGTCGTCGAGTTGGATGACGCGGCGCCGCATGGTGTTGACGATCGCCTGGTCGTGGGTAGCCAGCACCACCGTGGTGCCGGTGCGGTTGACCCGGTCGAGGAGGCGCACAATCTCGAGGCTGATCTTCTGGTCGAGGTTTCCGGTGGGCTCGTCACACAGCAGGATCTGCGGGCGGTTGACCACGGCCCGCGCGATGGCCACCCGCTGCTGCTCACCGCCGGAGAGTTGGTGCGGAAAGCGCTGCTCCTTGCCGCCGAGACCGACGATGTCGAGGGTTTCCGGAACCAGTTGCCGGATGACGTGCCTCGGCTTGCCGATGACCTGTAAGGCGTACGCGACGTTCTCATAGACGGTCTTGTTGGGCAGCAGCCGGAAGTCCTGGAACACCGCGCCCATCTCGCGGCGTAGGCGCGGCACCTGGCGCATCGGCATGGTGCGCAGGTCGTGCCCGGCAACGAGCACGGTGCCGGCACTAGCCGCCTCCTCACGCAGCGCCAGTCGGAGCAGCGTCGACTTACCCGACCCCGACGGCCCGACCACGAATACGAGTTCGCCTCGCTCGATAGCAATGCTGACGTCGTCGAGCGCGGGCCGGGTCGACCGCTGGTAAATCTTGGTGACGTTCTCGAAGCGGATCATCTCGGTGGCACAGGCCTCGGCGGTCGGGGACGTGGCGGGTGGCCGGGTCCCTGGGACGACCACCGCCAGCAGAATAAGTCGGCAGCCGTTGAATAGTGGTCAGCAGGGCGACGCCGGGGTGTTGCGGTAGCCGCCCACGAGCGCGCCGGCACCGCCGAGGGCCAACGGAGCGGCGACAGCCAGCCCGCGTCATCCGAGGCGGTGACGCGGGCGGTCACGACGAAAGGACCGATACCGCTCAGGCTCCCGCGGCGGTGCGATCCTGCGCCCGACGCCATCGGATGCCGGCCTCGATGAACGCGTCGATGTCGCCGTCGAAGACTCCCGGTGTGTTGCCCACCTCGTGCTCGGTGCGCAAATCCTTGACCATCTGGTACGGGTGCAGCACGTAAGAGCGCATCTGATCGCCCCAACTGGCCTTGATGTCTCCGGCGAGTTCCTTACGCTCGGCCGCCTCCTCAGCGCGCTTGAGGAGGAGCAGCCGGGACTGCATCACCCGCAACGCGGCAGCACGATTCTGGATCTGGCTCTTCTCGTTCTGCATCGAGACGACCGTGCCGGTCGGCAGGTGCGTCATCCGTACCGCCGAGTCGGTGGTGTTCACCGACTGGCCGCCCGGACCCGAGGAGCGGAACACGTCGACCTTCAGTTCACTCTCGGGGATCTCGACGCTGTCGGTGCCCTCGATGAGCGGGATCACCTCGACGGCAGCGAAACTGGTCTGGCGGCGACCCTGGTTGTCGAACGGGCTGATCCGCACCAACCGGTGAGTGCCGCCCTCGACCGAGAGGTTGCCGTAGGCATAGGGCACGTTGACCTCGAAGGTCGCCGACTTCAGGCCAGCCTCTTCGGCGTAGGAGGTGTCCATGACCCGGGTCGGGTAGCCGTGCCGCTCGGCCCACCGCAGATACATCCGCAGGAGCATCTCGGCGAAGTCGGCAGCGTCGACGCCGCCGGCGCCGGACCTGATCGTGACCACGGCCTCCCGCGCGTCGTACTCCCCGGAGAGCAGGGTACGTACCTCGAGTTCGCCGACAGCGCTCCTGACAAGGGCCAGTTCGCCCTCGGCCTCGGCGATGGTCGCGGCGTCTCCCTCCTCCTCCCCCATCTGGGCGAGCACCTCGAGGTCGTCAATGCGGGCGTCCATCCCGGTGACCCGGTCTCGCTCGGCCTTCGCGCGGGACAGACCCGAGGTCACCTGCTGCGCTCGCTCCTGGTCGTTCCACAATGCCGGGTCGGCCGCTTGGTGCTCGAACTCGGCGATCTGCTGCTCAAGACGGGCCAGGTCGGTCACCTCCCGTACCGATGCCATCGTGCTGCGAAGGTCCTTGATCTCGCTCGGGAAGTCGACAGCCACGAACAGCGAGCCTACGCGAGCGCCGGACCCGGCCCGCGCCACGCACGGCAGCGAACGACGCCCGCGACACCTGTGCCGGACCGCCGAGTGTCTCGTGCCGGACCCGCCACGCCCGGCGCGCCGCCGACCGACCGGCGGAATCCTGACACAGACCTAGCGTCAAAGCCGGCGGCGGCCCTGCTCAGCCGTTGACGCCGGCGCGGGCTCGGGACTCGACCGAAATCGTGACCTCACCGCCCAGTTGCTCGAGCACGGCACCGATGAGCGGCACACGGATCCGAGCGGTAAGGCCGACTAGCGCAGTCCGGCCGTCCGGTGCGCCGGTGGCCGGGGTGAGCCGCCACGCGGAGACCCGCGGCGGCGGCTCGCGCACGGCGAGATACGCCGCCGCCTGCTTCCTGACCGAGGGGGTGCTCACCGGCACGTACCCGCGCACCCCGTCCTCGTACGCGTCACGATCGAGGGCGTTGGCAGCCGCCAGCGCAGCACCGTCGGCGACATCGAGCACCTGCATCCGAGTGACCTGAGCCGACGTCACCGCGACAGTGCCGGTGATGAGCACGATCGCGACCATCGCCAGGCCGACGATGTACAGGCTGATCGAACCACGCTCGCCGTGCTGGGCCATACCGGCATCCGGGCCCGGCCACCGGCTCACGTCGGGTTCCGGAATCGGTCGACAGTCGAGAGGTGGCTGGCCTCGATCGGCACCGACAACGGGACGGCGTCCCGCACGAACGTGGGGATGAACGGCAACGGCACGCGGACGGTGGCCGTGGTGGTCACCCGACCGCCGGCGCGAAGACACGGGATGCCGTCGCAGCCGACCCGGAGCGTGCCGTCGTCGACGTCGTGATCGGCGAACGCGAGCCGAGCGGCAGCCTGGGCGCGTGGCATAGCCCCGCTGGCGCGCTCTGCGGTCACGTAGGCGCGCCCGGCCTCACGAGCGGCCTGGCTCACCGCGTACGACCCCGCCTGAACTCGCGCGAGCGTCAGCACCAGGTACACCAGTGGCACGAGGAGCAGGACCGCGAGAACAACGAACTCGACGACTGCGCTACCTGACTCGG
Source organism: Dermatophilaceae bacterium (assembly GCA_051650465.1). GTDB lineage: Bacteria > Actinomycetota > Actinomycetes > Actinomycetales > Dermatophilaceae > JBOFLG01. The sequence continues at coordinate 4,107 of JBOFJB010000078.1, forward strand.
CGCGGGTCAGCCGCGCAGCCGTCATCCGGACCCTCACTGTGACTCCAAGAACGCGCGGCCGCGGACGTCGAGGGCGCCGTCAGGACCGAGCAGTCCGATGACGGGTACCGGCGCCCGGACCCGGACCTCGACCACCCGGACACCGTCGACGACGCGCTCGGCCGCAGACACGTCGTCGGCGTACCGCGCCGAGAGGGACGCGGTGACAAGGTCACGAGCACGTACCTCCCCATCGGTGAGGGTCGCACCTGCCCGAGCACCGTAACGGGCGCCTTCAGAGGCACAGGAGATCAGCGTGTTGCGGGCATGCAACGCCAGGCCGAGCTGGACCACCGCGAGTACGACGACGAGGACCACCACGGACACCATCGCGAAGTCCGCAACTGCGGCACCGCGCTCGTCGTGCGGTCTCACTGCCATCGGCATCCGCCGGCCGGTCAGCCGGTCACCGAGGACAACGCTCGTTGGAACAGCGCGACGAGTTGGACGCGGGCCACCGCGAACAGCACTGCCACGAGCATCCCCGTCATCAGAGTGATCAACACCCAACCGGGCACGTCGCCGCGCTCGCGTCCTCCCCCGTGTCGGAACCTGCACCCGAGGCGTGCGGAAGTCATAGTCGTCCTTTCGATGGCTGGTTCACAGGGTGAAGCGGAAATAGGTGACGCCGGGAAACACCGCGAACACGACGGTGACGGGAAGGATGAGGAAGACGACCGGAACCATCATCGCGATCTCCTTGCGCCCACCGGCCTCCATGAGGAGCCGGCGCGACTCCTCGCGGACGTCTTGGGCCTGGGCTCGCAGCACCGCGGCGAGGGGGGTGCCTCGCTGGACTGCGATGACGACACCGTCAACGAAGCGGCGCAGGCTGGGCAACGCGGTACGGTCAGCCAACCCCTGGAGAGCAGTTGGCAGGTTGGCGCCGGCCCGCGCGTCGGCGAGGCACCGCCCGAGTTCGCCGGCGAGTTCGCCCCGGGAGAGCCGGCACACCCGCTCCAGCGCACCGACGGCCCCCTCGCCGGCGCTGACCGCCAGCGCGAGTAGTTCGGCGATCGTGGGGAACTCGCTGAGCATGCGCGCTTCACGACGGGTGGCCTTACGGGTGAGGAGCCAATCGGCTCCGATGACTCCGAGCCCCAGGGCGATCCCGGTCACCAGGACCGCGACGACGACCGAGCCACCATGAAGCACCACCGACGACGTGCTGAGCGCACCGCCAGCCACGGCTCCGCCAAGCCCCCACAGCACCTGCTCGGCACGAAACCGGTCGACATCTGCCGCAGTTCCCGCACGCAACTGGCGGCTACGCACCGAGTCGGAGCCGCCTAGCACCTGCTCGACAACAGCGCCGAGATCACGGACGACCGGAAGCGCGAACACCCGCACGAAGCCGCCCGCCGCGTCCTCGTCGAGCAAGCGCGACGGCAGCGGGGTGTCGCGCAGGTAAGGAAGCACCCGAGCCGGGAGGCCACCCCGACGGTGTCGTGGCAGCCCGGCCCAAACGAGGGCGAGTCCCAGGCCGAGCACCCCGCCAAGCACCGCCCCGTCACGCGCGACCCCGCTCAACGCAAGACTCGCTGATCCTCGGGCAATCGCCCGATACGCGTCATTGCCCAGTACGCGACCGCGGTCACCGCCCCACCGGCGGCGAGCACCGCGGCGCCGAGCGTCGTCGAGTACGCCTCCACCGAGCGCGAGTTGAATGACAGGATGCCGATCATCAGCCACGGCGCGGCGGCCGCAAGGCGGGCGGCGTACACGGTCCAGGACTGGCGCGCCTCCAGTTCGGACCGGGTACGGGCGTCCTCGCGCAGAAAGGTCGACAACGTGCGGAGCAGTTGACCGAGGTCGCTACCGCCGACCTCGCGGGCGATGCGAAGGCTCTCGACCAGGCGGTCGGCCACTGGGTCCTTGAGGCGTTCTTTGAGCCGGTCGAGGCACTCGCTGAACCGGCCGGCGAGCCGGTAGTCGTCGGCGAAGGCGGAGAATGCCGGGCGCAGTTCGTCCGGACCTCGCACGCTTACCTGGGCAACGGCCTCGGGAAGCGCCATCCCAGCGCGAACCCCGGAGGTGATGTTGTCCACGATGTCGGGCCACAGGTCACGGAGCCGGACACGACGCCGGCGCGCCCGACGACGGACCACAGCGATGGGAAGCCACGCGGCGATCAGCGCAAAACTGGCCGCGATGGGGAGCACGCGCACCACCACCTGCAGGATCGCGAGGACGAGGACGAACACGACGACCGACGCGCCGAGAAGGGAACGGAGCGACAGCCCCGAGAAACCGGCCTGCACGATGTCGTCGCGGAGCCGCTCCACCGGGCCAGCGGGCCTGCCGCGCCGGTCTTCGCGCGGCACCGGCGCCCAGCAACTCCACCAGATGAGGAAGAGCCCAGCACCGAGGAGCAGCCCAAGCGCGAGTCCGGTCATGGCGCGCCCTGCGCGAGGAGTGCCGCGACGTCGTACCCAGCTCGCTCGAATCGGTCGACGTGCCGCGGGAAGCCGTCGGCGCGTCGCAACTCGCCGTCGCGGCGCACGAAAAGGTCGGCAATCTCGACGACCTCGCCCTCGACCCGTCCCGGGACCGCGGCGATCTCCCGCACATGGCGACGGCCATCGCGCTCCAGCGCCGCATGCACGACGAGATCGACCGACGATGCCACGGTCGGCACGACGAAACGGGCCGACACGTTCTCCCCGGCGAGCAGCGGGAGTGTGCACATCTTGATGACCGCCTCACGAGCGCTGTTGGCGTGGATCGTGCACATTCCCGGCAATCCGGAGTTGAGCGCGATCAACAGGTCGAGGCTCTCCGCCTGGCGCACCTCACCCACGACGATGCGCGACGGGCGCATCCGCAGCGCCTCTTTCACCAGCCGGCGCAGCGGCACCTCCCCCGTGCCCTCGAGGGATGGCTGTCGACACTGCAGCGCCGCAACGTCCCGGTGCGGGATGCGCAGCTCGAAAACCTCCTCACAGGTGACGATGCGCTCGCGAGCCGGGACGGCCGCGGCCAGGCAGTTGAGCATGGTGGTCTTTCCCGCCTGGGTGCCGCCAGCGACGAGGACGTTGAGCCCGGCGACGACTGCGGCCTCGAGGAACCGGGCGGCCTGCCGACTCATGGTCCCGAGCCGGACCAGGTCATCGAGCGAGTCCGCCTTGACGACGAACTTGCGGACGTTGACGTACCAGTGCTGGCGGGTGATGTCGGGGATGACGACGTGCAGTCGGCTGCCATCGGCGAGGACGGCGTCGACGAACGGGCTGCTGAGATCGACCCGCCGACCGGAGGGCTTGAGCATGCGCTCGACCAGGTCGCGCACCTCGTCGTGACTGAGCAGGGTGGTGGTGAGTTCGGCGACCCCGCGACGCGCGACGAAGACGCTTGATGGCTCGTTGACCCAGATCTCCTCCACCTCGGGGTCGTCGAAGTACTGCTGGAGCGGGCCGTACCCGGCCACGGTGTCCCATATCGTCTTCGCGGCAGCCTCGACATCGGCGAGCACCGGCATCCCGCCGTGTATCGACCGTTCCTCGTAGTCGACGACCGCGTCGCGCACCAGACGACGCACCTTTGGCTCGTCTCGGACAGGGTCAAGACCAGAGCGGCGGATGAGTTCGCGGACCTCACCCTCGAGCGTATGTATAGCGTCCATAAAGACCCCCCTCCTGCCTGATGCTACCGGCGTCTCACTGTCGGGCCACACCCGGGTCAGAAGCGCATATCGACGGCGCGGCCGGACACCAGGGAACAGGACGTCGAGGCGGCCAGCCGAGCCGCCCATCGTCGCCGGCCCGGCAGTGATGACGGCCTGGCCTGTGCGCCACCGGGACGCCAGCGCGCCCGCGGGCACAAGCGCCGCCATAGCTGTGGCCACGCTCACAACCAACCGGTGGCCGCGTGCAGCGGCGCGGATCTAGCCGGATTGGGTACCTCCGGGTATTGTTCCTCAACGGACGTCTGCGTGCCGGGCGTCTGTTCTGGTTGCAAGGACGCACCGCTGCTGACGCTCTCCCATCGAGCCGCAGGCACCTTCGACCCTCGAAGCACCCCCGACAAGGAGCACTGTCCATGGACTGGCGCGACCGCGCTGCCTGCCTCGACGAGGACCCCGAACTGTTCTTCCCCATCGGGAACACCGGTCCGGCGATCGCTCAGATCGAGGATGCCAAGGCTGTCTGTCGACGGTGCGAGGTCGTGGACACCTGCCTCAAGTGGGCCATTGAGTCCGGGCAGGATGCCGGGGTGTGGGGTGGCCTGAGCGAGGACGAACGTCGCGCTCTCAAACGGCGCAACGCCCGGGCCCGCCGCGCCGGCTAGTCCCTGACCCCCGACCGTACGGGGCCGTAGGGCCGGCCCTGTGCCTACCGCGCGGTGCCGAGTGGGCGGAGCCGGGCGATGAACTCGACCTTGGTTCCCGATGGCGATCGGCCCTCCCACCGGATCCGGCCGCGAAGGTCCGTCACGAACGAGGTGACGATCTTCGTCCCCAGCCCAGCCATGCCTGGGCGAAAACCTGCCGGCAGCCCGGCGCCGTCGTCGGTCACCGTCACGACGAGCAGGTCGCCGTCATCCCCCGGCTCACGCCGGGCCGCGACAGCAACCCGCCCCGCCCGGTCGGCGAGCCCGTGCTCGACCGCGTTCTGCACGAGTTCGGAGATCACCATCGCCAGGGCTGTCGCGTCCTCGGCTCGTACCCGGCCGAACGTCCCCGTGATCGAGGGCTCCACCTGGTGCTCGCGCCGGGCCACCTCGACAACGGCACGGATGCTACGGATGGCGATGTCGTCGAAGCCGACCGTCTCCTCGAACGCCTGGCTTAGCACCTCGTGCACCAAGGCGATTGCACCCACCCGGCGCACTGCCTCCCCCAAAGCCGAGCGGGCCCCCGCCTCGGGGATGCGGCGAGCCTGGAGCCGCAGCAACGCGGCGACCGTCTGCAGGTTGTTCTTCACTCGATGGTGAATCTCCCGGATGGTCGCGTCCTTGGTCAGCAACTCCTGCTCTCGCCGACGCAATTCGGAGACATCCCGGAGCAGCACCATGGCCCCGATACGGACCCCACCGTCAATGAGCGGGACAGCGCGCATCGTGACCGCGGCCGACGCTGTCTCGACCTCGCTCCACCACGCTGCCCGGCCGAGGACCACGACGGCGAGCGACTCGTCGACGTTGTGCCCACCCGCGCTCGCCAGGTCGGCGACAACGGTCGCCAGCACCTCACCAACGACATCACCCGCGTACCCCATGCGATGGACGGCCGACACCGCGTTCGGGCTCGCGTAACAGACAACACCGTTGTCGTCGAGATGGATGACGCCGTCCCCGACCCGCGGCGCACCACGCCGGGCTCCGGTCGGGGCGGCGCGCGAGGGGAACTCGCCGGTCGACACCATGCGCAGGATGGCGTCGGCCAGGTTGCGGTAGGTCAGCTCGAGAAGACTCGGGGCGCGCGTCGCGGTGATGTCGGCGTGTCGAGTCAGAACCCCGACCAGGTCACCACGGTGCACGACGGGCACGGCCTCCTCACGGACGCTGACGCCCGCACGCTCGAAGGACGTGGTCGGGGTGGCCCGCTCCGCTGCGGGACCGCTATGAGCCGCCGCGTCGAGCCAACTGGCTCGGTCCGGCGACGAGGCGCTGCCGACGATGTCGTCGTAGTACACCATCGGGCCGGTGTTGGGCCGCACATGGGCGACTGCACGCCATCCGCCCGCGCCGCCGCGGACCCACAGGACCAGGTCCGCGAACGACAGGTCGGCGACCAACTGCCAGTCGCCGACGAGCAGATGCAGCCACTCCGACTCAGCCGATGTGAGGCCAGTGGTCCGCAGCATGTCCGCGAGAGTGCTCACGAACCGCGAGCCTAGTCAGGTGCTCGCTCCGCCGGCCCTGACCACCGAGCGCAGGGTGCGCAGGGCCACCGACAATGCCGCGATGTTCGGTGCGTCGAGGCGACGGATCTCGGACAGCGACGACGACGCGCGCGCCAACGAATCGGCGTTCATCCGCTCCCAGGCGGCCCACTGCGCCTCCGGCTCTGACCCGGCTTCGGTGCTCGTGGCGGCGCTGATAACGGCCGCGGTCAGGGTGTGCAGTACGGCATAGAGATCGTCGCGGAGAGCGCCGCGAGCCAGGGCGTCCCATCGGTCATCACGGGATAGCCGGGTGACGTTGTTGAGCATGGCGTCGATACCGAGGCGTTCGGACACCAGGTAGTACAGCGGCGCGACATCACCCGGAGAACGCCCGGCGCCGGCCGCGATCTCGACGATGTCGAGCAGTGAGTACTGGTGCAGCAGCGACGCCGCTCGCAGCGCAAGTTCCGCCGGCACGCCGGAGTCAGCGAAATCGGCGGCATGCGCGGCGAACCGTTCCTGTTCGCCGCCGCGCAGCAACTGCGGTACCTGCGGAGCGAGAGCGCTGACCACTCCCTGGAACCGGGCGATCTCGGCACTGATCTCCAGCGGCGACGGCCGCGCCGTGAGGAACCACCGGGCTGCGCGGTCGAGTAGCCGGCGGAATTCGAGGTACAACGCGGTCTGGGCCGCAGTGGACACGGTGGCGTCCTGCGCCTCGACCGCTCGCACGAAGTCAGCCAGGCCGAACACCTCACGGCAGACGACGAAGGCGCGAGTCACCTGCTCGGCGTGTGCACCAGCTTCCTCGAAGGCGCGGAACGCGAAGGTGATACCGCCGCGGTTGACCATCGAGTTGACCACTGCATTGGTGATGATCTCCCGGCGCAGCGGGTGCGCAGCGACATCGTCGGGATACCGGTCGCGGATCGCCGCCGGGAAGTACTCGGCCAACGTGCCGGCGAACCACGGGTCGTCCGGCAAACTGCTGGCCAGGATGTCGTCCTTGAGCGCCAACTTGGCATAGGCCATCAGGACCGAGAACTCGGGTGACTTCAACCCGAGCCGAGTGTGCGCGCGGTGTTCGAGGTCGGCGTCGCTGGGCAGGAACTCGAGCGCTCGGTCCAGGTCGCCGCGTTCCTCGAGCCAGTGCATGAACCGCTGGTGCACGGTGACCATCGAGTGTTCCTGCGCGCGGGCGTTTCCGAGCAGCACGTTCTGCTCGTAATTGTCGCGGAGCACGTGTGCGGCCACGTCAGCGGTCATCGACACCAACAATGCGTTGCGCTCGGTCGTGGTGAGAGCACCGGCCCGGACCACCTCGCCGAGGAGGACCTTGATGTTCACCTCGTGGTCGGAGGTGCCCACACCGGCGGAGTTGTCGATGGCGTCAGTGTTGACCCGCACCCCGCCGAAGGCCGCCTCGACCCGGCCGAGCTGGGTGAGCCCGAGGTTGCCGCCCTCTCCGACGACCCGCACCCGCAGTTCGCGACCATCGACCCGGATGCCGTCGTTCGCCCGGTCGCCGACGGTGTCGTGCCCCTCCGTCGATGCCTTGACATAGGTGCCGATTCCGCCGTTCCAGAGCAGGTCGACCGGCGCGAGCAGCACCGCGTGGATGAGCGCGGCGGGTGGGACGCTCGACACGTCGTCGGCGATGCCGAGCGCCGCTCGCATCTGCGGTGTCACGAGGATCGACTTCTGCGACCGGGCGAAGACCCCACCGCCAGCCGAGATGAGCGATCGGTCGTAGTCGTCCCAGGACGATCGCGGGAGTTCGAACAGCCGCCGACGCTCGGCGAACGACGGTGCGGCATCCGGGTTCGGGTCGACGAACACATGCCGGTGGTCGAACGCCGCCACCAACCGAAGGTGCGGCGACAGCAACATGCCGTTGCCGAACACGTCTCCGCTCATGTCGCCGATGCCGACCGCGGTGAACTCCTCGCGTTGGGTGTCCACCCCCACCTCGCGGAAATGCCGCCGGACCGACTCCCAGGCGCCGCGCGCGGTGATGCCCATGGCCTTGTGGTCGTATCCGGCCGAACCGCCGGACGCGAACGCATCGTCCAGCCAGAAGTCGTAAGACCGGGCGACCGCGTTGGCG
>JBOFJB010000079.1:0-4585 GCA_051650465.1 Dermatophilaceae bacterium
TCCGCCGGCTGCCGGTGGGGGAGTTCCGTGTCCAGGTGAACAACCGCAAGGTGCCCGAGGGCTTCTTCCTCGGCATCGGGCTCAGCGACGTGGCGGGCACGCTGCGCATCGTCGACAAACTCGACAAGGTCGGCCCCCACAAGGTGGCCGAACTGCTCCGCGAGGCCGGCGCCACCGACGAGCAGGCCCGGCTGGTACTGGGCCTCGCGGCGATCCGTACCGAGGACCTCTCCTTCGTGGGGGAGGTGCGTGCTCTCGGCGTCGAACACCCCACCCTCGACGAGGGTCTCGAGGCGCTCGCCGCCGTGCTGCGAGTGGGGATGACGCGCGCCCCCGGCACGCTCGTCGCCGACCTCCGCGTGGCGCGCGGCCTGGACTACTACACCGGTACCGTCTACGAGACTCAGATCGTCGGTGAGGATTCCTGGGGCTCGGTGTGTTCTGGCGGCCGGTACGACTCGCTCGCCAGCGACGGCCGCACCACCTACCCCGGGGTGGGCATCTCGATCGGGGTGTCCCGGCTGGTGCACCTGCTCATTGCGCACCGTGGGCTCACCGCGTCACGGTCCACACCATCCGCGGTGCTCGTCGCGGTGACCGACGAGAGCGCGCGCGAGCGGGCCGACGCGGTGGCCGAGGCGCTGCGCGTTCGCCGGGTGCCGTGCGAGGTCTCCCCGAGTGCGGCCAAGTTCGGCCGGCAGATCCGCCACGCCGACCGGCGCGGCATCCCGTACGTCTGGTTCCCCGGGGCTGGTGACGGCGGTGGTGACCAGGTGAAGGACATCCGTTCCGGCGAGCAGGTCGACGCCGACGCCACCCGCTGGTGTTGCCCCGAGTCCGACCTGCGCCCGGCCGTGGGCACCTCTCCCCGTCCGTGAGGTGAGCGGCCGACGCCGACAACCCGGCGCCTCACACTGGAGGTCGCAGGCCGGCGTCCCGTAGTTCGAGCACGGCAAGCGCCCGGACAACCTCGCGGTCGCGGCGACGCCACGCCCCAGCAGGGTCGTCAGTGATGGCCGCGAGACGGGCCATCGGTTGGTTCGCCATGGCGCGGAGCGCGAAGAGGTCCAGGTCGGCGTCGGCGTCGACGAGCCGCTGGGCGGCGCTGGCCTGGCGGATGAACCGCCACCGAGCGCGCAGCCAGACCGCGCCGGCGGTGACGACCGGCGCCAGGACGGTCGTCACGGTGAGCACAAGCGCGAGGCGTTCGACCGCGTCAACCAGCCCGGCGCCGGCATCCTCGAGGTCGGACCCGACACCGGCGACCGACCGGAACGGGGTAGCGACGCGGTCTCGCAGCACCGGGAGATCGTCGACTGAGTCGCCGGCCGTGGTCATCGTGCCGCGGAACCCCGAGCCGGCGTCGGCCAGCCGGCGCCCGGGCTCGGCGAGTTGGAGCGTGGCGTCATGCACCCAGGCGCCGACCCGTACCCAGAACGTCGTCCAGAGAAGGATGCCGAGGTCGGCCGTCACCTGTCGTAGCCGCCGGACCGGCAGGTCGCTGTAGAACGTCATCCGTGGTCCTCCGTCGTGCCTGGGTCGTGCCTGGTCGGCGCCGCCTCAGCGTTAGACTTCCACCGCTCTCGACCCCGAGGGCCCGCCAGAGCCGGGAGGCAGCACCCCGGTCCCAGTTCGAGACAGGTCCACTCACCGTGAAGATCGGCATCCCCAGCGAGGTCAAGAACAACGAGTTCCGCGTCGGCATCACGCCGGTGGGAGTCCACGAGTTGATCCGGCACGGCCATGAGGTTCTCGTGCAGAAGGGCGCCGGGGAGGGGTCCGCGATCTCGGATGAGGACTACGTCGCCCAGGGCGCCCGCATCGTCGGAGTCGCCGACGACGTCTGGGGTGAGGCCGACCTGGTGATGAAGGTCAAGGAGCCAGTCGCCGAGGAGTACCACCGCCTCCGCGAGGGTCTCGTGCTCTTCACCTACCTCCACCTCGCCGCCGACGAGCCACTCACTCGTGAACTTGTCGCGAAGAAAGTCACCTCGATCGCCTACGAGACCGTGCAGTTGCCGTCCGGCATGCTGCCCTTGCTCTACCCAATGTCCGAGGTGGCCGGGTGCCTTGCGCCCCAGGTGGGCGCGCACGCCATGATGAAGGCACACGGCGGCCGGGGTGTGCTTATGGGTGGGATCGGAGGTGTCGCGAACGCGAAGGTCGTCGTTCTCGGCGCCGGGGTTGCCGGTCAGAACGCCGCGAACATCGCACTCGGCATGGGCGCTAGCGTCACCCTGCTCGACACCGATCTCGACAAGTTGCGGATGAGTTTCTGGCGATACGACAACCGGGTGGCGCAGATCGCGTCCTCGACGATGACCGTCGCGGAACAGGTCCGGGACGCCGACTTGGTCATCGGCACTGTGCTCGTTCCCGGTGCTAAGGCACCCAAGCTCGTCACTGACGAGATGGTCAGCCGGATGAAGCCCGGCTCGGTACTCGTTGACGTCGCCATCGACCAGGGCGGTTGTTTCGAGCACAGCCGACCCACCACCCATGCCGACCCCACCTTCGCGGTCCACGACTCGGTGTATTACTGCGTGGCCAACATGCCCGGCGCCGTGCCGACGACCTCGACCTGGGCGCTCACGAACGCCACACTCGCCTACGCAGCCCGGATCGCCGACCACGGCTGGCGGGACGCTTTGCGCGCCGAGGCGCCGCTCGCGCTGGGGTTGAACACTCATGCCGGGGCCGTCAACTGTGCGCCGGTGGCGGAGGCGTTCGGGATGCCGAGCGTCGCTGTCGCCGAGGCCCTTTCCTGAGCGGTTCGGCCATCTCGACCGCACCTCCGGTCGCGCTGCAACGAGCAGTCGACACCTGGCTGGCTCATCTCGATGTCGAGCGGGGCGCCTCGCGGCACACTCTCGCCGCGTACCGCCGGGACCTCGGCCGGTGGGTCGGGTTCCTCGACCGGGCTGGGGTTGCCGACATCGGCCAGGTCACCGACGCGCAGGTCACCGATTTCCTCGTCGCCCTGCGCGAGGGTGACAGCGCGCACCCCCCGCTCGCGGCGTCATCCGCCGCTCGGGCCGTCGTCGCCGTCCGGGGCCTCCACCGGTTCTTGGCTGTCGAGGGTGTCGTCGATAGTGATCCCGCGTGCGGCGTCCAGCCGCCGCGTCCGCCGAGTCGGCTGCCCAAAGCGATTTCGGTCGACGAGGTCCGCCGGCTCCTCGACGCCGCTGCCATCGCCGATACCCCGACCGCGTTCCGAGACCGAGCGCTCCTGGAGGTCTTGTACGGGACCGGGGCACGTATCTCCGAGGCGGTCGGCCTCGATGTCGACGATGTCGGTGCCGACGTGGTCCGGCTGCGCGGCAAGGGTGGCAAGGAGCGAGTGGTCCCGCTCGGTTCGTACGCCGCTGACGCGCTCGCTGCCTGGCAGGTGCGGGGTCGGCCGGTCCTCGCGGCACGCGGCCGAGGCACCCCGGCGATGTTCCTCGGCGTCCGAGGTGCGCGGCTCGGCCGGCAGGGCGCCTGGACCGCGTTACGCGGTGCAGCGGAGCGCGCCCAACTCGGCGGACGGGTGTCGCCACATACGCTGCGGCATTCGTTCGCCACCCACCTGCTTGAGGGCGGCGCCGATGTCCGGGTAGTGCAGGAACTGCTTGGTCACGCCTCGGTCACCACGACCCAGGTGTACACCCTGGTGTCGGTGCACCAGTTGCGTGAGGTCTACGTCCAAAGCCATCCGCGAGCCCGCTGATAGGGTCGTCTCCGTCCGGCGGCAGGCTGACCGCGCATGAGCGTAATGACCGGGAGTGAGAGTGGCCGAGACCGAGGCGGCGCTGACATCCGACTTGACGGCGCGTCACCAGGCGGAGCCTCGGGGCGGTGCGAGTTCGGGGGTTGCGGCGACACCCGCAGACGGCCCCGTGCGAGCCGGCCTGGACGAGGGCCTCGGGGCCACTGGGCGGCCGATGCCTGACTTCCCGGAACCGGCACCGCTGTCGTCTCATGGCCCTGCGCGCATCATCGCGATGTGCAACCAGAAGGGCGGCGTCGGCAAGACGACCACCACGATCAACCTCGGTGCAGCGCTGGCCGAAGCCGGGCGTCGGGTGCTGCTCGTCGACTTCGACCCTCAAGGCGCGCTGTCGGTGGGCCTCGGCATCCCCACCCATCAACTCGACAGCACGATCTACACGCTCCTCACCGGGCCTGGCGCAGACGTGCGGGATGTCGTGCAGCCGACCCAGGTCGCCGGCCTCGACATCCTCCCCGCCAACATCGACCTCTCGGCCGCGGAGGTCCAACTGGTGGGCGAGGTGGCGCGGGAGCAGATCCTCGCCCGGGTGCTGCGGCCCGTGCTCGACGACTACGACGTGGTGTTGATCGACTGTCAGCCGTCGCTCGGCTTGCTCACGGTCAATGCGCTCACTGCTGCACATGGGGTAATCATCCCGCTGGAATGCGAGTTCTTCGCGATGCGGGGAGTGGCGCTGCTGGTGGAGACGATCGAGAAGATCACCGATCGGCTCAACCCGCGGCTCCAGGTCGACGGCATTCTCGCGACGATGTACGACGGCCGGACCCTGCACTCTCGGGAGGTCGTTGCCAGCGTCGTCGATCACTTCGGCGA
>JBOFJB010000080.1:0-1845 GCA_051650465.1 Dermatophilaceae bacterium
AGCATCCCTTCCGGGAGCGTCCGGTGCGGATGCTGATGGTCGCGTTCTATCGGGACGGTCGCACCCGTGACGCGCTGTGCGCATACCGTGCGTTGCACGATCGACTGCGCGACGAGCTGAGAATCGAGCCGACCCTGCGTACGGTGAGGGTGTGGCGCCGGATCCTCACCGGCGATCCGTCCTTGCTCATGCCGCCGGGCGATCGAGGGCGACAAGAGTCCGCCGCACCCCCGTAACGGCGGAACCCCGTCTGTCGTGTCGCATGGGCGTCGGCCGAGGTCCACGTCCATGCGGTTGCTACATAGTGGGCGCCGCCAGCTTCTCGACGATCTTCCCGTCGGCGTCGAGGAAGGTAAGCGTGAGCCCGCTCGCAGGGAACCCGCGTTTCCACGGATCCTTCGAGGTTCCGGGGAGAAGCAGGGCGTACGCCTTCGTGGCGGAGTCCAGATTCAGCGTCTCGTCCACGGGTTGATTGGTGCCCGCGAATGTCCCGGTGATGCGGACCCGGGTCGCGTCAGCTCTGCTTGCCCCGGTGAGGTCGGCACCCCACATGACCGGATAGTAGGTCTTGCGGTCCTTGCCGATGGCCCATGACAGTCGATCGCGATTGAGGTCATAGTCCGCCGCGTCGCCACAGCCTCCGCCGCCGAGACCGCTCTTCTCCTCGCCGTTCCAGTTGTCGGCGCTCATCTCGCACGCCGTGGTCTTGGAGACGCCGGCCCACGCCGCGAAGCGGCTCCTGTCGGGCAGGGTGAGGTCGGCGATCAAGGTCATCTGGGGCCTCTCGTCGGCCCGGGGAACCATCTCGGCCACGGACTTGTCGATGAAGCCGGGGACGAGGTCGAGAGCGTAGGCAACTCCTCCGGTGCCCAGGGCCGCGCCGAGCAGCGCCGCACCGATCATCGTGCGGTTGGCCTTGCTGCGGTGAGATTCCCTCGCCATGGCTCGTCGCAGCAGTTCCGGACGGCGGCGCTGCACGTGGGCTCGGATCGCGGTCTCGTCCGGAGCCGCGTCACGCAGAAGTTGGTCGATTCGCATAGATCTTCCCTTTCTCGGTGATGGGGGTGTCTCGATCCACCTCGTCGTGGTGGACTGCTTGGCTGAGCCGAGTCCGCGCCCGGCTGAGCCGGGCGCGGAACGCCCGCTCGCTACAGCGGGTCACGGCGGCGGCGTCGGCGGTGCTCAGACCGTCCCAGGCGACCAGGAGGAGAGCCTCGCGCTCTCGGTGGGTCAGGGAGTCGAGGGCGTTCAGCATCTGCCTTCGCTCGATGACGATCTCGTCCGGTGTCGGCACGGGTAGTGATTTCTCCGCGAATAGCCGAGTCTCGGCCAGACGGATCAACGCGACCTGCTTGCGTTCGGCACGTCGACGCCCGGCAAGCACGCGCCGGGCGGTTCCGATGAGCCAGCCGAGCGGCGGTGTCGGCACCTCGTCGAGCCGTCGCCACGCGATGGCGAAGGTCTCTGCCATCACGTCGTCGGCATGCGCCGAGCCACAGTGCCTCAGCGCATAGGCATACACCCGCGGGGCGCACTCGTCGTACATTGCCGCCAATCGACCGTGAGCGTCGCGTCCACTGTTGTCGAAGTTGCTCATACCTTGTAGTGCCGCGAGAGCACCTCCATGCCACATCATGGGGCCTAGTAGTTTCGGTGGAACACACTCAATCGCGTGATAGTTGAGCCTGTCGAGCAACGAGGGAGGTATCAGTGAGTCAGTTCGGAGCCGACAAGTTCACCACGCGCAGCCGCGAGGTGGTCGAGACCGCGCAGGTGGCGGCGACCACCGCGGGGCACACCAATACCGAGCCGATCCATCTGCTGGTGGCGTTGCTGCGCCAGACC
>JBOFJB010000081.1:0-31716 GCA_051650465.1 Dermatophilaceae bacterium
CCACCAAGACAAAACCCCAGGTCAACCCACGTTTTAAGTGGGACGGCAGCCCGAAACCGTGCCGTCCCACAGCCGTCCCACCGAAAACCGGCCCTGACCAGCACAAACACCGATCTGGGACGGCTGGGACGGCTGGGACGGCAACCCACCCCCAACCAACGGAGAACCATGCCCGACCCGCCCCATGGGCCGCCCCGACGACCACCCGTAGGCAGCCCGACGAACCCCACACAGAGGACAGACATGAGCAACGTCATCGACCTGGCCGAGCGTCGACCCGACGCCCTACGCGGCCGCGTCACCTACACCGTCTCCGAGGTAGCCGCCCTGCTCGGCATGTCCCGCGCGAACACCTACGCCCTGCTCGGCACCGGCGAGATTCCCGCCCGGCGACTCGGCTCTCGCTGGGTGATCCCACGGCACCGGTTCCACCAATGGCTCGACAACGACCCCGACCTCACCAACGACGGGGGTGCGCGATGAGAGGGTCCATTCGGAAACGCTGCCAGTGCCGCGACGCCGAGGGACGCGAGGTCAAGGGGTGCCGCAAGGCGCACGGCTCCTGGTCCTTCGTCCTCGACGTCGGCCGCGACCCCTCAACCGGCCGCAGGCAGCAGGTGAAGCGCTCCGGGTTCCGCACCCGCGACGAGGCCGAGGACGCACTGAACGAAGCCCTGACCGCCGCGAACACCGGCTCGTGGACCGACGACAAAGGCATCACCGTCGGCGACTGGCTCGACCAGTGGCTCAGCGAGCTCGCAGAGCGCGGCCGGTCACCCAAGACCCTCGCCAACTACCGCGGGCACGTTCGGGACATCTGGCGTCCTCGGCTCGGCCGGATGCGGCTGCGCGACCTTCGGCGCGCCCACGTCGAGAAGGTGCTGGCCGAGCTGTCCAAACCGATCGATGTGCAAGCCCGAGGACGCGGCAACGTAGGCCGACGAATCGACCAGCGCCGATCAACCACCGTCGACGGATACCGGCGCACCCTACGCTCTGCTCTCTCGGCCGCTCAGCGCCGCGGGCTCATCACGACCAATCCGGCGCAGGGGCGGATGGACTCGATACCCGACCGCGAGTACGACACCGAGCTGACAATCTGGCAGCCAGACCAGACTGCCCGGTTCCTCGAGCACGTCTCTGACGATCCTCTGGTCGCGTTGTACGAGCTGGCGGCCTACGCCGGGTTCCGGCGTGCCGAGCTGTGCGGCGTGCGGTGGGCCGATCTCGACCCTGACGGTACGGGCGTCACGATCCGACAGACCGTTGTAGAGGTCGCCCAGGCCAACTTGACTGAGCAGCAGCGCATCTGCCCGACGTGCGGGCAAGAGCATGTCGGCCGCCTAGTCAAGCGACCCAAGTCGCGCCGCGGGCAGCGGTGGGTTCCGCTCGCCAAGCCGGCCCGCGACGCCTTGGGCGAGCACCGTCGACGGCAGGATGCTGAACGAGCTGACTTCGGACCGGACTACAACGACCACGACCTTGTCTTCGCCGAGCCCTCTGGAGCGCCGCTGCGACCGGGGAACGTCACGGCGTCATTCGAGCGGCATGTGCGTGATTGCGGCCTCCCGGTGGTTCGACTGCACGACACTCGCCACGGCGCGTGCTCGCTCCTGCTGGCCGGCGGGGTGCCCATCGAGGTAGTCCAGATGATCCTCGGTCACTCGTCGCCGGTGGTGACCAGACAGGTCTACGCACACGTGATGAAGCAGGCAACGGCGGCCCAGGTCGACGCCGCAACGCAGCTGCTCACCAGGCACCGCGTGACCAATCGGTGACCAGTTTCGGCCAGTTGAACGCCCGGCAGCCGAAAGCGGGGGAGGGCGATGGTGACCCTAGGGCGTGCGCAATCAGGGCTCTGAACTGCACAAATGGCGAGCGAGCGGCAAGGCGAGTCACGCATATTCGTGAGTGGCCAGGGGCGGGGTCGAACCGCCGACCTTCCGATTTTCAGTCGGACGCTCGTACCAACTGAGCTACCTGGCCAAATCTGTCCGGGCGACACCGATTCCGGTGATATCTGAACAGTGCGACCCCGACGGGACTCGAACCCGCGACCTCCGCCGTGACAGGGCGGCGCGCTAACCAACTGCGCTACGGGGCCTTGAACAACGCAAGACCAGCGTATCCCCAACGGGATTCGAACCCGTGCTACCGCCGTGAAAGGGCGGGGTCCTGGGCCGCTAGACGATGGGGACCCAACTTCGACCGGGCCCTGACGTCGCGCGACAGCGCCCGGATCCGTCGAAGACTTGCGAAAGCATAGGGGACGTCGCGCGGCATCCCAAACGCGGTGTCCGCCACCCACTGCCCCGGTGGGGACGGCCACTCGCCCAAGGTGCGGTGGTCGTCATCCGACAAGCACCTGCTGCTCAGCCGACGACCGCGGATGACGCGACAAGGCCGTCTCGTCCCAGCACGAGCGGATGACGTTCGTCGTAGACCTGGCCGGGGCGTCCGCGGAGTGCAGTTCCCGATCGTTGGACCCGGCCGGCTCGGTGCGTGCGGTGCTGACCAGCGCGCTGAAAGGTACTACTCGGACGTAGTAACGGCGTCGCGCGCTGACCTGGTGAGCACCGTACCGATCCGACAACTCAACCAGGACACCGCCGGTGTGCTGGCCAGGGTGAAGCAGGGAGGGGCGATCGACGTCACCGAGCGCGGTGTCGTGATCGCCCGCCTCGTGCCGAGCCGGGCGCACCCGTTGGCCGAACTGATCGCGGCGGGTCGGGTGAAGCCGCCGAGCGTCGCCGGTCGGCTGCCTCATCTCACCGGTCCGGTGTACGACGATGACGACGAGGCGGGCCGGCTCGTGCGCGCCATGCGCGACGATGAGCGCTACTAGTGTTCTACCTCGACACCTCCGCGCTCGTGAACCTGGTAGGCCGAGAGCCGGAGAGTGCGGCCCTGGCGGAGTGGCTCACGGGGCGAGAGCAGGAGTTGGTGAGTTCGGTACTGGTGGAGGTGGAGTTGCCTCGCGCAGTGCGGCGGACCGGGCCGGGCCGCCTGGCTGCCGCGCCACCACTGCTTGGTCGGGCTCGCACTCGCCGAGATCGACCACGTGGTGAGAACCACGGCAGCCTCCTATGACGCGGCGGGGCTGCGGTCGTTCGACGCCATCCACCCGGCGACCGCGGAGGTGGTCTTCGGGCCGGTCCTCCCGGCGGTGGTCTCCTACGATCTCCGCCTGCTCGAGGTCGTCGAGGGCCGCGGCCTGTCCGTCGCTTATCCGGGGCGCGCTCGATAGCGCCGCCCTCGGCCGTGCCGCCAGGAGCCCCCGACGATCGCTGGCCGGCGGCCGGCAGGCCATCCCACCGTCGAGGGTGCAGGGCGATGATTCGTCAGCAGATGGTGACGAATCATGTCCGTCAGCATATGCTGACGGACATGGCAGTCACCCCCGGCGACCTGGTCGGCGACCTGGACAGCACCGACCCCGCCGTCGGTCTCCGGGCCGTCGCTGCGCTCGGCCGGCTGCTCGACCGCCTCGAGGCGCTGCATGTGCGCAGCGCTCGCGCCCAGGGATGGTCCTGGCAGGAGATCGCCGACGCCATGGGCGTCACCAAGCAGACCGTCCACCGCAAGCACGCCCGGAGGTAGCCGTGTTCGAACGCTTCACCCGCGACGCCCGCGACGCCGTCGTCGCCACCCAGGGCGTGTGCCGCTCGCTCGGCGCCGACGAGGTGCGCCCAGTCCACCTGCTGCTCGCGCTCACCGAGGAGAGCGGTTCGGCCCGAAGCGCATTCGCCCGGCACGGGCTGACGGCGGGCGTGCCGAGCACGACGAGCCGGATGACGCCAGGGCCCCGTCCGCACTGCCGGGACCCCGCGACCTCGACCCCGCTCGGCGCCGGCACGGTCCCGTCCGGCGCCGGCTTGGACCCGGTGGGCACGGCGGACCCGGCGGACACGTCCGGTTCGCCCGTGGCACGAGGAAGTCGCTCGAACTCGCGCTGCGTGAGGCGATCCGCCTACGGTCCGGGCGGATCGGCCCCGAGCACCTCGCCCTCGGCCTGCTGCGCGCCGACGACGACGCCGTGCGCCTCGTCTTCGGCAGCCTCGCCGTCGACGTGGCGGCCCTTCGCCACGACCTCGAGTCGACCGCCGGCCGCCGCACCGCCTGACCGATGCCGCGTCATCCGCTGGCACCCGACCTGCGGGGTCCGGGGTCGGGGTGCCAGCGGGCGTCAGGCGTGTGCCCAGGCGAGGAGGCGGTCGGCATCCCAGGTGGTGACGATCCGGTCCGCCGGGATGCCGAGCCGTGCAGCCCGGGCGGCGCCGTGCGCCTTCATGTCGAGCTGGCCCGGTGCGTGCGCGTCGGAGTCGACCGCGAACAGGCAGCCGAGCTCGAGCGCCAGCAGGATCAGTTCGTCGGGCGGGTCGCAGCGCTCCGGGCGGCTGTTGATCTCGACCGCCGTGCCGTGCTCGGCGCACGCCTCGAACACGGCGCGCGCGTCGAACGCCGACGGTGGTCGGGTGCCGCGTGAGCCCATGACGAGCCGCCCGGTGCAGTGCCCGAGCACGTTGACCCGCGGGTTCGACACCGCCGCGACCATCCGCCGGGTCATCGGCCCGGCCGCCATCTTGAGCTTGCTGTGCACCGAGGCCGTCACGAGGTCGAGCCGGGCGAGCATCGCGTCGGTCTGGTCGAGCGAGCCGTCGCCCAAGATGTCGACCTCGATGCCGGTGAGCAGCCGCAGGTGCTCGCCAAGCGAACGGTTCACCGCCTCGACCACGCCGAGCTGCTTGGTGAGCCGCTCCACCGACAGCCCGTTCGCCACCCGCAGCGACGGGCTGTGATCGGTGAGCACCATCCAGTCGTGGTCGAGCTCGGCGCCGGTGAGCACCATCTCCTCGATCGGTGAGCCACCGTCGCTCCAGTCCGAGTGAAGGTGGCAGTCGCCCCGGATGGCCGCGTACAGGTCGGCGCCGTCGCCCTCGAGCGGCCCGCCGGACTTCTCCTGCAGCGTCGTGAGGTACGACGGCAGCGCACCGGCAGCGGCCTCGGCGATGACGCCACTCGTCGACTTCCCCAGGCCGGGCAACTCCTGCAGGGTGCCGTCCTCGGCGTGCCGGCGTACCTCGTCATCCGAGAGCCCGCGAAGCGTGGTGACGGCACCCCGGAACGCCTCGACCCGGTAACTCCCCGCAAGCGAGCGTTCGAGGAGAAATGCGACCCGGCGCAGCGCGTCGACCGGGCTGACTGGCGCCTCCAGCGGCGCGAGCGCGGTGACCATGCGAGAACGCCTCCGCTCAGAGACCGTACTGACGGCGGATGACGCTGTCCCACAATCGTGTTCCACCGAAGGTCCGGGCCGCCACCAGCGCCTTGGCTGCGGGGGTGAGCAGGTAGCGGGCGCGCGGCGCATCCGCCTCCACGGCCTTGACGATGGCCTCGGCGACGCTCTCGGACGAGGCCGACAGGCGCTGGTTGGCGTACGACGCGGAGTTGACCTTGGCGATCGACCGGCGCATCGCCTCGTACGGTGAGTGCGCGGCATCCGGGCCCATCGCGTCGGAGGCGCCGATGGTGGTCTCGAAACTGCTCCTCGTGACGCCCGGCTCGACCACGACGACCCGGATGCCGAACTCGCGAACCTCCTGGCGCAGCGCATCGCTGATCGCCTCCACCGCGTACTTCGTGGCGTGGTAGTAGCCGCCGAGCGGAAACGTCATCCGCCCACCCATCGAACTGATGTTGACGATGCGGCCCCGCCCGGCACGGCGCATCCCCGGGAGGACGAGTTGGCACATGCGCGCGAGACCGAAGACGTTGGTCTCGAACATGCGGCGCACCTGCGGCATCTCGACCTCCTCGACCGCGCCGTACTCGCCGTAACCGGCGTTGTTGACCAGGGCGCCGACCGCACCGTGTTCGGCTTCGACCTGCGCGACGGCGTCGACCATCGACTCCTCGTCGGTGACGTCGAGTGCCACGGTGTGGGCACCGCGAGCCTGCAGGCCGGCCAGCGTCTCGACCCGCCGGGCGCTCGCCCACACGGTGTGGCCGTGCGCCAGCATGGCCTCGACGGTGGCCCGGCCGATGCCGGTGGAGCAGCCGGTGACCAACACGGCGCCGGTGTTCTCGAATGCCATTGGTGCTCAGTCCCTTCCGGAGGAGACGATGTCGTCGAGCGCCGTCAGGAAGCGCTCGACGTCGGATGACGACGTGTACGGCGCGAGGCCGACCCGCACGCCGCCGGTGTCGCCGAGGCCGAGATGCCTGGAGCACTCGATCGCGTAGAAGGTGCCGGCCGGGGCGTTGACACCCCGCCCGGCCAGGCCGGAGTAGACGCGCTGCAGGCTGATGCCGTCGACGGTGAACAGCAGTGTGGGAGTGCGCGACCGGGCGTTGGAGTACACCTGCACCCTCGGCATGGCGCGCAGCGTCGGCTCCAGGATGGCGCGTAGCGCGCTCTCGTGCTCGGCCACCCGCGCCATCCCGGCGAGCACCCGTTCACGGCGTGTCCCAGGGTCACCCGGTGTGCCGAGGCCGCCATGGGCGTCGAGGTCGGCAAGCGAGGCGATGACGTCGACCGCTGCGGTGGCACCGGCGAGCAGTTCGTACGGCAAGGTACCGAGTTCGAACCGTTCGGGCACCGCGTCACTCGAGGGCAGCAACTTGTCCGGCCGGAGCCGTTCGAGCAGCGCAGGGTCGGCGGCGAGTACCCCGCAGTGCGGGCCCATCAGTTTGTAGGTGGAACACACCCAGAAGTCGGGCCGCAGTGTCGGGAGGTGGACCGAGGCATGCGCGGTGGCGTGTACCCCATCGACCCAGTGCAGCGCCCCCACCTCGTGTGCGAGGTCGGCGACCCGGCATACCGGCGTGCGAGTGCCGATGACGTTCGAGGCGGCCGTCGTGGCGACCAGCCGGGTGCGTTCGCTGAGCACCGCGGCCACGGCATCCGCGCTCAGTTCGCCGGTCGCGGGGTCGAAGTCGACCCAGCGCACCACCGCGCCGACAGCGTCCGCGGCCTGCACCCACGGCCGGATGTTGGCGTCATGGTCGAGCCGGGTCACCACGACCTCGTCACCAGGGCCCCAGTCCTTGGCCAGGGTCCGGGCAAGGTCGTAGGTGAGCGCAGTAGCGCTGCGCCCGAACACGATGCCGCGCGGGTCGGCCCCGAGCAGGTCGGCGAGTGCCTGCCGGGCCTGCACCACCACGGTGTCGGCTCGGCGCTCGGCCGCGGTGACACTGCCCCGGTTGCTGATCGCGGAGGTGAGGGTCTGTGCGATGGCCCGCGCCACGGCATCCGGCACCTGGGTGCCGCCGGGGCTGTCGAAGTGGGCCGCGCCCTCGGCGAGCGCCGGGAAGTGCGAGCGGACCCGCTCGACGTCGTACGTCATCCGGCCATCCTGCCCCACCCGGCGCGCCCTTGCGGGGGTCACCAGGAGGTGTGCAGTGGGCGCCCTTCGGCGAAGCCGGCGGTGGATTGGATGCCGACCGTCGCCTTGTCGTGGAGTTCCTCGAGGGTGCGGGCGCCGGCGTAGGTGCACGCGCTGCGTAGGCCGCCGATGATCTCGTCGAGTACATCCTCGACGCTGGGCCGCGCCGGGTCGACGTACATCCGCGCCGAACTGATGCCCTCCTCGAAGATCGCCTTGCGCGCCCGCTCGTACGGGCTGTCGGATGCCGTCCGCCCGCGGACTGCCCGCGAACTCGCCATGCCGAAGGACTCCTTGTACTGCCGGCCCTGTTCGTCGGTGTAGAGGTCGCCGGGCGACTCCAAGGTGCCGGCGAACCACGACCCGACCATGACGTTGGAGGCGCCGGCAGCGAGCGCGAGCGCCACATCACGCGGATGCCGCACCCCGCCATCAGCCCAGACGTGCTTGCCGAGTTCCCTTGCTGCCGTGGCGCATTCGAGAACTGCTGAGAATTGGGGGCGCCCGACTGCGGTCATCATCCGGGTGGTGCACATCGCGCCCGGACCGACACCCACCTTGATGATGTCGGCCCCGGCGGCGATGAGGTCGCGCACTCCCTCGGCCGAGACGACGTTCCCGGCGACCAGCGGCACCGGAAGGTCGAGCGAGCGCAGCGCCTTCAACACGTCGAGCATCTTCTCCTGGTGGCCGTGTGCGGTGTCGACGACGAGCACGTCGGCGCCGGCCTCGACGAGGGCCGACGCTTTCGCGGTGGCGTCTCCGTTGATGCCGACCGCGGCTGCGATGCGGAGCCGACCCTCGGCATCCACCGCCGGGGAGTAGAGGTTGGCGCGGAGTGCCGCGGCCCGGGTGAGCACCCCGACCAGCCGACCGTCGGCGGCCACCACCGGGGCGAGCCGCCGGCTCACCCGAGTCAGCCGCTCGAACGCCTCCTCCACGGCGATACCGTCCGGGACGGTCACCATGTCGGGCGTCATGACGTCGGCGAGCTGGGTGAACCGGTCGACCCCGGTGAGGTCGCCTTCGGTGACCAGGCCCACCGGCTCCTCGCCGTGGACGACCACCGCCGCGCCGTGGGCGCGCTTCTGCAACAGCGCCAGAGCTTCCCCCGCGGTGCGGGTCGGTTCGAGGGCGATGGCCGTGTCATAGACGAGATGCCGGGACTTCTGCCACGCCACCACGTCGGTCACCACCTCGATCGGGATGTCCTGCGGGATGACGGTGAGCGCCCCACGCCGTGCAGTGGTCTCCGCCATCCGCCGGCCGGCGATCGCGGTCATGTTCGCGACGACCAGCGGGATCGTGGTGCCGGTGCCGTCGGCAGTGGTCAGGTCGACATCGAGACGGCTGCTCACCCCCGACCGGTTCGGCACCATGAACACGTCGTCGTAGGTGAGGTCGATTTGCGGCCGGAGGTCGTTCAGGAAGCGCACCCGCACAGCGTAGGCGCGCCTGGCGACATCGCGTACCCCTCACTTCGCGGTTGCGCACCAGAACTGGGGATGCCGAAAGGAGGCGGCCTCGTACGGTCGCGGCCGCCATCCGGATGTCGTCAGGGCAGCCCTTGTGCCTGCACGTGCGAGGACTCGTGCTGAGTTGCGATCCACGCCTCGAAGGCTGTCTCGAACTCCTGCACGGCGCTTCTCGACCACCGCAGATAGTCGACGTCGTAGTCCGCCACAGGGTGATCGTTCCAGCGATCGACGCGCACCGACGGGGTTTCGCGCCATGACACTCGACGTCGCGGTCCGGGGTGTGGAGGTGCGGACCACCGGAACCGGCTCAGGGCCAGTTCACGATCGACGCTGCGGCGCTAGTCTTGACCGGTGAACAGCACCGCGTTCGACGTCGCCACCCGCGCGCGTCTGGGCGAGGTATGTCGGCAGTATGGCGTCGCGCGCCTCCTCATGTTCGGATCGGCTGCTCGCGGCGCAGCCCAGGCCGACAGTGACCTCGATGTTCTGTACGAGTTGCTGCCGGGCAAGCACCTGGGCTGGGAGGTGGAAGATTTGGCCGACGAGCTGTCCGATGTCCTCGGCCGTCGTGTCGACCTCGTCTCGGCCGTCGCCCTGCACCGCAGGCTGCGCCCGGCAGTCCTCGCCGATGCGCGTGAGTTCTATGCGGCGTGAGCTTCTGCTGTTGGAGGAGATGATCGACGCCGCCGAACATGCGCATCGCTTGACCGACGGAGTCGGAGTACTCGAGTTGAGTCGTGATCGTCAGCGACGTGATGCCGCCCTGCTGTGGAACTTCACCGTCCTGGGCGAGGCGGCCAGCCAGGTGCCGGCGGAGGTGAAGGCCGCTCATCCAGAGGTGCCCTGGGCACAGCCAGCTCGACTTCGACACCGAATCGTTCACGGATACTGGTCGATTGACCTGGACGTGCTCGATACGACAGCGAGGGAGCGGCTGCCGGGCCTGACCCAGCAGTTGCGTCAGATTCTCGTGTCGCTCGACGACGACTCGGCGTGAGCGCGCCGCCGGGGATGAGCCCTCGGTGGCACGGCTGACCGGAACGGCCGGACCGTCGTCATCCGGGATGGGGGAGGATCGGCGGGTGAGTCTCATGGCGCCCTCGCCGGCCGACGTCGAGCGCCGGGCATCACTGCGCCGGATGCGGGTACTGGCCACCTCGCTGCTCGGCCTGGCGGCGGCCGTCTACCTCACCACGCTGCGGCTCGACCACGACGGCGTCTGGGGCTACGTCAACACCGCCGCTGAGGCCGCGATGGTCGGCGCCATCGCGGATTGGTTTGCGGTCACTGCCCTGTTCAAACGGCCGCTCGGGCTGCCGATCCCGCACACCTCGATCATCCCGACCCGTAAGGACGAGATCGGCCGCAACCTCGAGGACTTCGTCACCGACAACTTCTTCACCGAGGAGATCGCCCGGGAGCGGCTCCGGCAGGCGGATGCCGTGCGCCGCTTCGGGGTCTGGCTCGGCGACCCGGCGCATCGCCGGCGAGTGATGACCGAGACCGCGGTCATCACTCGCGTGGCTCTGGCGAACCTCGATGACGCCGAGGTGCGCACACTCGTCGAGCACGTGCTCGTGCCGCGCCTGGTCGCCGAGCCCTTCGCGCCGGTGGCCGGCGCGCTGCTCGACGGCGTCGTGCGCGACCGCACCCACCACGGGCTGGTCGACCTCGTCATCCGGCAGCTGCACGACTTCCTCCGGGAGAACCCCGGGGCGTACCACGAGGTGCTCGGCACTCGGGTGCCGTGGTGGACCCCGCCGTGGCTCGACGAGCGGGTCATCGGGTGGACCTACGACCAGGTGCTCGCCTTCCTCGCCGACCTCGTCGCGCAGCCCGAGCACCCGGCCCGCCGCGCCCTCGACGACCTGCTGGAGCGGCTGGCCCACGACCTCCAGCACGATTCCGACACGATGGCCCGCGCCGAGAACCTCAAGGCGCTGCTGCTCAATCATCCGCAGGTGCCCGAGACCGCGGTGCGGCTGTGGCGCTCGGTGAGCGAGGCGTTCACTGCCGCGCTCGCCGACGAGAACTCCTACATCCACCGTCGCGGCGAGCAACTCCTGGAGCGCCTCGGCGATCACCTGGTCAACGACGACGAATGGCGCACCACGGCCGAAGCCTGGCTCGCCGACGCCGTCGCGTTTGTCGTGGGTCGCTACGGCCGCGAACTCGCCGAGGTCATCTCGGTCACCATCGACCGCTGGGACGGCCGCGAGGCCGGCCGCCGGATCGAACTGTTCGTCGGACGTGACCTGCAGTTCATCCGGATCAACGGCACTGTCGTCGGCGCGCTGGCCGGGGTCGTCATCCACGCGGTCGCTCGCGTCGCGGAGTAGCCACGGGCGTGGGGCCGGATGACGCCGGTGCCGGTCAGTGTGGTGAGCGACCGACCCGGGATGCGCTCGTCAGTAACGCCGGGCGCCGGATGACGCCGGTGCCGGTCACTGGCGCTGGCTCATCCCGGGCCCGGCGCCCACGTCAGCGGGACGGTCGTCGTGGGTGTCGAGATCGAGCGAGCCGACGTGCTCGGGGAGGTTCCGCCGCCCGCGGGCGTGCTCGGTGAGTCCGGCGACGCTGCCCACGAGGTCAGCGCCGAGGTGATGCACGTCGACCTCCTCCAGTACCCGCGGAGTGGCGCCCCGGCCGGCAAGCCACACCGAGTGTGCCCGACCGAGATCACGGAGCGCGGCGGAGTGGGCACGGAAGCCAGAAGGGCGACGACAGGCGACCACGACGGCATCGGCGTCCGACATCTTCGCGGCCGAGGCCACCGAGGGGATCGGTGTGTCTGGCCCGAGATAGCGGATTCGCCATCCGGCCCGCCCGAGAAGGACGCCGAAACTGAGCAGGATGATGTCGTGGAACTCGCCTGGGGGGCAGGCGAGTACAGCGAGCGGGCCGGATCCGACGCCCCAGGTGAGGGAGAGCGCGCTGAGCCGGCGGCGCACCAGGCTGCTGGCGAAGTGCTCTTGGGCGATCCCGATGCGGCCGAGTTCCCACTGCTCACCGACGCGGATGAAGAATGGCACGAGCACGTCCACGACAGCGCTCTCGATGGAGCGTTCGTTGAAGGCGATGTCGAGCACGGCGTGTGCGCGGTCCTCGTCGAGGGCGGAGACCGCGTCGAGAAGTTGAGCCACCAGCAGCGGCGGGTCGGTGCGCAGACCTGCGGGGGAGTCGGACTCCGCGGCACCGGGCAGGGTCGAGTCGTGAACTCCCGCCGCGTGGGTCTGCGCATCGAGGTTGACGGCGGTCGTGCCGTTGCGTTCTGCAGCGAGTACCCGGCGCGACGCCTCGACCGCGCTCACGCCCTGCTCGCGCAGGGCGACGACCTCGCGGACGCGGCGCTCGTCGTCCGGACCGTAGAGCCGGTAGCCTCCGGACGACCGTCGGGGGCGCAACAGCCCGTAGCGGTTCTCCCACGCCCGGAGCACATGGGTAGTGACTCCGACGCGGGCGGCGAGTTCGCCGATCCGCATCGTCGGGGGCGCCAGACTCTGCATACCGGCGAGCGTAGACCGCGTGTCGAGCTTTTGACAAAGCTTTGACGCGAGTGTCGAGATTTGTGGTACTGCTGGTGGACGAAGGTCCCAGATGTCATCCATCGTCCGTCGTCGGCGCCCTACGGTCGCCGTGCCGGGTTTGCAGGAGGGAACGACCATGGCCAACTCGTCTGGCGGCCGGATCCTGGTCACCGGGGCCACCGGGTACATCGGCTCCCGCCTCGTCCCCGCGCTGCTCGACGCGGGCCGCCAGGTACGGGTCCTCACCCGGGACCGCTCGCGCATCGCCGACCGGTGGTGGCACGACCGGGCGGAGGTGATCGAGGGCGACGCCACCTCGCAGCAGGCACTGGCCCGGGCACTCGACGGGGTCGAGGTCGTCTACTACCTGCTGCATTCCATGGATGACGGGGGTGATTTCGTCCAGCGCGACCGCGATCTCGCCCGCGGTGTCGGCCGGGCCGCCGATGACGCCGGCGTGCGGCGCATCGTCTACCTCTCCGGACTGCATCCGGACGACGGGCCGCTCAGCGATCATCTCGCGTCCCGGGTGGAGGTCGGGGATCTGTTGATGGCCAGTGGGGTTCCGACTGCGGTGCTGCAGGCGGCCGTCATCCTCGGCTCGGGCTCGGCGTCGTTCGAGATGCTGCGCAACCTCACCGAGCGGCTGCCGCTGATGGTGGCCCCGAAATGGCTCGACAACCGTATCCAGCCGATCGCGGCGCGCGACGTGCTGCACTACCTCGTCGGGGCTGCCGGTCTGCCCGCCGAGGTCAACCGCACGTTCGACATCGGCGGGCCCGAGGTGCTCACCTACCGCGAGATGATCACCCGCTTCGCACGCCTGGCCGGCCTGATGCCGCGCACCGTGCTCACCATCCCGGTGCTCACCCCGCGCCTCGCCAGCAAGTGGGTGGGTTTCGTCACGCCGGTGCCGACCGGACTGGCCAAGCCGCTCGTCGAGAGCCTGCTCCACGAAGTGGTCTGCCAGGAGCACGACATCGACGACCTCGTCGAGCCTCCGCCCGGCGGTCTGCTCGGGTTCGACCGCGCGGTGACCGACGCCGTCGCCGGCGACCGTGCCGACCCGCGGCCAGAGCCCGGCACCGTCGACCCGGCACGGATTACCGCGGCCGACCCCGTCTGGGCGGGTGGTCGGCAACGGTCGGGCCTGTCGTGAGGCCCGCCGACCTTGACCCGGTCGCCGAACTGCGCAGGTTCATGCGGGCCGCGCTCGTCGAGCCGGTGCCACGAGACCACACCGAGAGCGACCGGGCGTTCCGCCGTCGGCGGGTCGTCGCGGCGGTCACGTTGGTCGTGGGCGCTGGCCTGATCGGCTGGGCGCTGCGCATCGAGCCGGGAGACGACACGTTCTACCTCGCCACGCTCACCCTCGCCGCGGTGTGGGCCGTCGGTGCCTTGGCATCTGGTCCGTTGCATCTCGGGCACGCGCACACCCGCGACGGTGTGCAGGGCCGGCCGGTGGTGCAGTCGCTCGCGCTCGGCGCCCTGCTGCTCGTGCTGTTCCTCGCCGGTGCGGTCGTCGTGGCCCAGGTCCCGGTCCTTCGCGACCCGGTGCAACAACTGCTCGACCACGCCGAGGTGGGTTCGTTCGCGCTGGTTGCCGTCATCACCGTGGTCAATGGGGTGGCTGAAGAGTTGTACTTCCGGGGCGCGCTCTACGCCGGTGTGGGCCGGCGCCACGCGGTGGCCGCGACCACCGTCATCTACGCGCTGGTCACCGCGTTCTCCGGCATCCCGCTGCTGGTCCTCGCCGCCGCAGTCGTCGGTCTCGTCGTCGGGCTGCAGCGCCGGGTCACCGGCGGCATCCTCGGCCCCGTCGTCACTCACCTCACCTGGTCACTCGGCATGCTGTTCCTGCTGTCCCCTGCCCTCGACCTCCTCTCGTGAGGAACTCTCTCGTGCCCCTCGACCGGATGACGAACGTCTCCCCGACGCCACGCCGAGCCCGGCGATGACCGCGCTGCTCTGGCTGCGCCGCGACCTGCGCCGCCGCGACCACCCTGCCCTGCTTGCCGCTCGGGACGCCGCCGGTGACGGCGACCTCGTGGTCGTGTTCGTCGTCGACCCCGTGCTGTGGGGCGGCGGTGGCGCGGTGCGGCGCGCCTGGCTCGCGGCCACGGTGCGCGCCACCGACGAGGCCTACGACGGCGCGCTCACGGTGGTGTATGGCGACCCGCGCCGAGTGATTCCCGAACTCGCCGGGAGGGTGGGCGCGTCATCCGTGCACGTCTCCCGGGAGACCACGCCCGCGGGCCGGCGGCGGGATGACGCGGTGCGGGCACGGCTGGACGAGAACGGAGTCGACTGGGTCGAGACCGGTACGCCTTACGCTGTCGGGCCGGGCCTGGTGACCAGCGGGTCGGGCGAGCCATACAAAGTGTTCACGCCGTTCTCGAAAGCCTGGCGACGGCACGGGTGGCCGGCGCCGGCACCGATGCCGCGGACGCTGCCGCTGCGGCATGCCGGCAACGACGCCGAGGCCACCGACGCTGTCGCCGCGGCGCTCGCGGCATCCGGCCTGCCGTCGATGCCGGATGCCGGTGAGGATGCCGCGCTGCGGCGGTGGCGGGAGTTCCGCGACGGCGGCCTGAACGGGTACGCGCAGCGGCGCGACCTCCCCGGAGTCGACGGCACATCCCGGCTGTCGGCCTATCTGAAACTCGGCGTGCTACATCCGCGCACCCTGCTCGCCGATCTCGTCGACCGCGGTGGGGTCGGGGTCGACACCTTCGTCACCGAACTGGCCTGGCGGGAGTTCTACGCCGACGTGCTCTGGCAGGCGCCGCGCAGCGCGTGGACCGACCTCCGGCCAGCGCTGGCGAGCCTGCGCTACGACGACAACGGCCCCCTCGTCGATGCCTGGCGCGCGGGGCGCACCGGGTTCCCTGTGGTGGATGCCGGGATGCGGCAGCTGCTCGCCGAGGGCTGGATGCACAACCGGGTGCGGATGATCACCGCGAGCTTCCTCACCAAGGACCTGCACGTGTGGTGGCCGGTCGGGGCGCGGCACTTCCTCGACCACCTCATCGATGGCGACCTGGCGTCGAACACCCACGGTTGGCAGTGGGTGGCCGGCACCGGCACCGACGCCTCGCCGTACTTCCGGGTGTTCAACCCGGTGACCCAGGGCGAGAAGTTCGACCCCGATGGCGAGTACGTGCGCCGGTGGGTGCCTGAGTTGCGGCACGTGCCCGGTAAGCGTGCCCACCAGCCGTGGGAGCACGCCGACGGGTACGCGCACGGCTACCCCGAGCGCATCGTCGACCATGCCGCCGAACGGCGCGAGGCGCTCGCCCGGCTCGAGGTCGCCAAGCGTTGACCGTCTGGCTGCGAGATGGGCGGCCGGTTCCGCGCGCTCGTTTGGGGAAAGTCGCCGGGCTTCCCTAGACTCACCGCAGCGAGGGGAGTACTTCCCAAGTTCGTGCCGGTCAGTACGTCCGCCTCATGGTGGTCTCGGTGCGGCACCGGCTCGATGTCATCGCCGGTGAAGGAGACCTCACAACACGATGCGTTGTGAGGACCCATGATGATCTCGCTCGTTCCCGCCGCCACCGAGGCCCCGGTCGGCACCCCCATGTTGTGGTTCCTCACCATCGGTGCCGTCATCGGCCTACTGGTGCTCGACTTCCTGGTCACCCGCCGCCCGCATGAGGTGTCGATGAAAGAGGCAGTCGGCTGGTCCACGTTCTACGTCGCGATCCCGGTGGCCTTCGGCGTGTGGATCTGGACGACGTACGGCGGCCAGCGCGGTCTGGAGTACTACACCGGTTACCTCGTCGAGAAGTCGCTCTCGGTCGACAACCTCTTCGTCTTCATGCTGCTGCTCACGGCGTTCGCGGTGCCCAAGGAGTATCAGCAGCGGGTGCTGCTCATCGGCGTCGCCGGTGCGATCGTGCTTCGCGGCATCTTCATCGCCCTCGGTGCCCAGCTGATCGAGTCGTTCTCCTGGGCGTTTCTCTTCTTCGGCGGCATCCTGCTCGCCACCGCCGTCAAGGTCGGGCGCGATGCGCTGTCGCACCATGACCACGAAGTCGACATCTCCTCCCTCCGCACGGTGCGCGTGCTGCGCCGGTTCTACCCGGTCACCGACGAGTACCGGGGCACCCGGATGTCGGTGCGCGAGAACGGCCGCCGGGTGCTCACCCCGATGGCGCTCGTCGTGGTGGCCATCCTCGGTACCGACATCGTGTTCGCCATCGACTCGGTGCCCGCGGTCTACGGGATCACCGGCGACCCGTACCTCGTGTTCGCTACCAACGCCTTCGCGCTGCTGGGCTTGCGCGCGCTCTACTTCGTGCTCCAGGGCGCGCTGGGGTCGCTCGCGCACCTCGGCCACGGCCTGGCGCTCATCCTCGCCTTCATCGGCGTGAAGCTCGTGCTGCACTGGGCGCACGACGTGTGGACCTGGATCCCCGAGGTGCCGACGCTGCTCTCGCTCGGCGTCATCATCGGCATCCTCGCCACGGTCACCGCGACCAGCCTCTACGCGAAACGGCGGGCGGAGCGGGCCATGCCCGAGCAGCGCGTCGACGCCTAGATTGCCGCTGATGACTCCTGGCGCCCAGCCAGCCGAGGGCGCTCCAGCATCCGAGGGCGCCCTGTCATCGCACGTCGTCATGGGCGCCTGGGGTTCCGGCGAGGTGCTCGACCAGGGTGCGCTCGTCCTGCGGTGGACGCCGGCCGGTACCGCGCCGGTGCTCTTCGCGGCGGACGGCCTCCGGGTCGTACCAGGCGCGGCGCCGCATGCAGGCGTGCCGGTGTGCTGGCCGTGGTTCGGCGCCGGCCGGCAGCCCGGGACGACGCCCGCGCACGGGTTCGTGCGCGGGCATCCGTGGCGGCTGGTCTCGCGTGACGACGGCCCGGATGCCGCGGCGCTGGTGCACGAGATCTCCTCCGACGAGGCCACCTCGCCGCACTGGCCGCACGGCTACCGGCTGTCCCTGCGTACTACCCTGGGCCGCACTCTCGAACTGGCGCTCACCACCACCAACACCGGTGCGGCGCAGATCGACCTGGAGGAGGCCCTGCATCCGTACCTCGTGGTCGGCGACGTGCGTCAGGTACGCATCGAGGGCCTCGACGGTGCCCCGTATCTCGACAAGGTCACCCGCACCGAGCGTTGCCAGCGTGGGCCGGTCACCGTCGCGGGGGAAACCGACGGCGTGTTCCGCTCGGCCGGGCCGGTCACCGTGGTCGATCCGGTACTTGGCCGCCGGCTGATGGTCACGACCGGAGGTGCGCGAAACGTCGTGGTCTGGAACCCGGGGCCGGAGAAGGCCGCCGACATCGGCGACATCCTTCCCGGGGACTGGAAGCGTTTCGTCTGCGTGGAAGCGGCCAACGCCCTGGGTGACGCGGCGGTGGTGGCGCCGGGCGAGTCGCACACGCTCACCTACCGCCTCGCGGTGGAGCCGTTGTGACCAGCGACGCGGATGACGGCACCGCGGCAGGTGCCGTCGCGTTGCCGGGCGCCATCGCGACACCGGGCGGCTCGTGGATCGACGCGCCGGCACATCGGGAGTGGCTGTGGCGGGGGTTCGCCGACGTCATCCGGTTCGCGCTGGGGTCGATCCGCGATGCGGGGGGCTTCCACTGGCTGGACGCCGACGGGTCGCCGTTGCCCGACCGCCGACCGATGCTGTTCCTCACGGCGCGGATGGCGCACACGGCCGCGCTCGGGGTCCGGCACGGCATCCCCGGGTCCGGTGAACTGCTCGACCATGCGATGACCTCACTGCTCGTGTTCCACGCCGACCCGGTGCGCGGTGGGTGGTTGACCGAGCCAGGAGTGGTGACGCGCAAGTCGGCGTACGACCACGTCCACGTCGGGTTGGCCGCCGCGACCGCGACGACGGTCGGGCACCCCTGCGCCGCAGGGCTGTTCGAGCAGGCCGCTGATGTCATGGACCGGCGGTTCTGGGATGCCGACGCGCAGATGGTGCGCGAGTCGTTCGCCGATGACTGGGGCGACCCTGAGCAGTACGGTGGCGCGAACGCGAATATGCACGCCGTCGAGGCGTTCCTCGCGATGGGTCGGGCGTCGGATGACGCCGAGTGGCATCGTCGCGCGCTCGCCGTGGCCGAACGGCTCGTGCACGGGTTCGCCCGCGAGCACGACTGGCTGCTCCCCGAGCACTACACGGCCGGCTGGCGGCCGCTGCTCGACTACCACCATGACGAGCCGAACCACCCATTCCGCCCCTACGGCGCCACCCTCGGGCATTCGCTGGAGTGGGCGCGCCTCCTGCTCGAGATCGAGCAGTCACCGCTCGTGGAGTCACCCCCATGGCTGGTCGAGGCCGCGGACGCGCTGACCCGCCGGGCGCTCGACGGTGGCTGGGCACTCGACGGGCGCCCCGGGTTGGCCTACACGGTGGGGTGGGATGGCGAGGTGGTGGCCGGCATCCGGCTGCATTGGCCGGTGTGTGAGGGCATCCAGGCGTCGGCCGCGCTACGGCATCGGACTGGCGACCCGCACTGGGAGCGGTGGTATCGCCGGCTCTGGGACCATGCCGCGCGGTGGTGGGTCGACGACCGTGGCACCTGGCGCGGCGAGCTCGACGCGTCGTTGGCGGAGGCCGGCACGGTGTGGCCAGGGCGGTCCGACGTCTACCACTGCGGGGGAGCCCTGCTCGGACCGCTCGACCTCACGGATGCCGCCTCACCCGGTGGGTAGTGCCGGCATGCCTGCGGCCCCCCGTTTTGCCGGGTCCCACGGGCGGCCGATAACCTGGCCTCACGTTGGAGGCGTCGCCTAGTCCGGTCTATGGCGCCGCACTGCTAATGCGGTTTGGGTTAACGCCCATCGAGGGTTCAAATCCCTCCGCCTCCGCACGACCACGGCCCCGATCGCTCTCGCGACCGGGGCCGTGGTACGTCGTACCGGGGCACGAGCCGCTCCGGGGACACGGGGTCCGCGTAACCCAGGTCACATGGTGCTGGGCGTGACGAGTTCCCTCGTGAGACGTCTATCGACAACGTCGCCGTCGTCTGCGGCGACATTGTCGATGAAGGAGATGCTTGTGATCAGCAGTGTTTTCACCGCGATCGTGGTCGGAGCGATCATCGGTGCTTTGGGTCGCCTCGCGGTGTCCGGACGGCAGAACATCAGCGTCCTTGCCACGATCCTCATCGGGGTCGTGGCGGCGCTGCTGGGCACCCTGATCGCCGGCCTGGTCGGAGTGTCGGACACCCCCGGTATCGACTGGATCGAACTGGTCTTCCAGGTCGCCCTGGCGGCGTTCGGGGTGGCTCTGGCGGCTGGTCGCGGCCTGAAGGTGCGCTGATGTCAACCCATGCGCTGACGTTGACCACTGCCCACGTCGTCGGTGTCGGCGGCGGGCTCGGCAGCCAGTCTGTCCGTGGGCTCGGCAGCGGGCTGGGCGGCGCACTGGGCCGCTGAGCGTCATCCGCCGGAGGGCGTCGACGACAACTGTCGTGAGCGCCCTCCGGCGTTGCCCGGTCGAGGTCGTCGCGGGTCGGGGAGGGGCGTCAGGCGGTGGTGCCGGGTTCGAGCCGGGCTCCCGCCGTGATCACCGTCCACGCGGCGATCCGGGTGTCGCGGCCGAGGAGGGTGACGTGGTCGTCGCGCAGTTGGCCGCTGCGGTGCAGTCCGCCGACCCGGGCCGCCCGGCCAACACGGCTCTGGGAGTCCAGGACCGCGGTGGCGACGACGGCGTCCTGCTCGACGACAACGTCGCGGAACAGCACGGCATCCTCGATCACCACTCCGGGCTCGACCACCACCCCGGGGCCCAGCACGCTGCGGCGAACAGTCCCGGCGACCACGGCGCCGGCGCTGAGGTGACTGTCCTCCACTCGGGCGCCGGACGCGATCCGGGCGGGGGGCCGGTCCGGCCACCTGCTCAACACCGGTCGCCCGGTTGAGGTGAGAACGTCCACCTTCCCGGCAATGAGGTCGCGGTGCGCGGTGAGGTACGCGGCCGGAGTGCCGCAGTCGGCCCAATAGCCCTCCAGCGGTGCCGCGGCGACATGCGCCTCGGTGACCAGCGTCGGCAGCAGGGCCTCAGAGAAGTCGCCCAGGTCGTCGTGCTCGTCGGTCGTGGCGCGGCGCCGGCGCAACTCGTGCAGAGCACGGACCAGCGCGTCCTTGCGGTAGAGGAACACCTCGGCGGCGATCGTGCCGTGCGCCGGAGCCTTCGGCTTCTCCTCCACCGCGATCACCCGGTCACCGTCCACCGTGACCAGCGTCTTGTTCTTCGCTTGGGCGTTGGACACCTGCGTCGTCAGCACGGTGCAGTCCGCGCCGGTGTCGGCGTGCCGCGTCAGCAGTGGGCTCAGGTCGACTCCGAGGACCTGGTCGGCGCTCATCACCACGACGTGTTCGGCGGGATGGCGGTCAATGGCGTCGACGTAGCGGTGCAGGTCGTCGGCGTTGCCGGAGGCGAAGCCTTCCTGCCACTGCGAGCCGCCGCCTTCCTCCGGGACGAGCCAGCGCAACCCCCCGCGGGTACGGTCCAGATCCCACGGCCGGCCGCCGGCGACATGGCCGTGCAGGCTGCCGGCGCGGTACTGCACCGAGAGCCACACGTCGGTGATGCCGCTGTGCACCAGCGCAGATAAGGCGAAGTCGACCAACTGGTAGGTGCCGGCAAACGGCAGGGCCGGCTTGGCCCGCTCCCGAGTCAGCACGTCCATCCGGGAGCCCCGACCCCCGGCTTGGATGACGCCGAGTACCGATGGCGTCCCGGTCACCGCCCGCACCTCCGGTCCCGCGTCGAGCCGAGAAGCCCCAGGCGCAGGAACGCTCGATGATGCAGAGTCGGCGCTGAGTCGGTGTTGGCATAGCGATAGAGGTGCCTGACGAGCATGGCCGCCAGTGGGACGGCGCCGACGAGGAACAGCCGTCGCCTGGCGGCACCGTTGCGCAGGGTTCGCATTGGGCTCATTTCCTTCCGTGGTCGGCGGTGGGACGGTGGCGCCCAGTGCGGGCCGTCAGCGCTGACGGCCCGCACCGGGCATCCGGTGACCGGTCAGTTCGTGAAGGCGTCCTTGACGTTCTCGCCGGCCTTCTTTACGTCCGCGCTCGCCTGGTCGGTACGGCCTTCGGCTTCGAGTCGCTCGTTGTCGGTGGCCTTCCCGGCGGCCTCCTTGGCCTTGCCCTTGAGGTCCTCGGCAGCGTTCCTGATCTTGTCGCTTGCGCTCATCACATGCTCTCCTTCTCGGGAT
Organism: Dermatophilaceae bacterium; assembly: GCA_051650465.1. Lineage (GTDB taxonomy): Bacteria > Actinomycetota > Actinomycetes > Actinomycetales > Dermatophilaceae > JBOFLG01. The sequence continues at coordinate 21,583 of JBOFJB010000081.1, forward strand.
GGGTGTCCTTCGGTGCCGCCCGGTGGGTCGTCAGGTGACCCGGGGCAGGTTCTTGCCGCGTCGGGCGACCCGTAGGTCGACCCGGCAGGCGATGTCGTCGCGTTGCAGCATTCGGCCCAGGTCAGCGGCGACGCGGTCCGCGGCGGAGGCGACAGCGGCGAGGTCCGCGCCGGGTTCGATGGTGGCGCGCAGCCGCATGACCAGGATGCCGCGGTCCCGTGCCACCGCGCCGCTGGCTGACCGCACACCAGGGGTGTCAGCAAGCACGTCGCCGGCGGTACGGGCAACCGAGGTGACCTGCACGGTGAGGCGACCGTCGCGGCCGGTGCCGGGTAGGCGGACCTCCCGCACCCGGGTTGAGACCAGGTGGGCAACCAGCCAGCGGGCGCCGGCCAGCACCAGGATCAGCCCAACCGTGGCTAGGGCCCACGGCCACCACGACTGTTCCGCCGCGTCGGTGACGGGTTCGGTCTCCAGGGCATCGGAACGGATGCCGAGGTCACCGCGCCACCACGCGAACCCGGCGAGACCGGCGCCGACAAGCAGCAGCCCGACGAGGAAGACAGCGGCCCGGTCCAGTGCGACGGTGCGGCGCTTCATGGGCCGACCTGGCGGGTGGCGACCTTCACCCGCGGCTGCTTCGCCAGCGCCACGAGCCGGCCGTCGACCGCGTCTTTCACGGCTGACCGCACACCGTCGCCGCTGCTGCTGGACACCCGCAGCCGAATCGTCGAACGCGTCGCGGACGCATCCACCTCGGCGACGCCGTCGACGTCACCTGCTGCGGCACTCGCGACGCGGGCAACGTCCGTGGGCCGCAGGTACACCCCGGTGCGGGCCTGCACGGCGACTCCGGTCCGGGGGCGCGGCTTCAGTGCGAGCAGGACGAGCCACAGGCCGATCAGCGCGAGTACCACGGCCACGACGGGCGTCCATGCCGCGGGCGCGGTCCCGTCGAGGGAATCGGCCCATCGGGTCAGCCACGACGTGCCGTCGACCAGTCCAGCCGCGGATGCCGCGGCCTGGATCGCGACCGCGCCGACAGCGACGACCAGCACCGCGAGAAGCGCACCGACGATGGTGACGGTGCCAGCCCCGACCGGAGCGCGGGCGGCCTTCAGCGGGGTCACGCGGGTGTTGGCGGCGGTCATCGGGTCCTCCTCTCCGGTGGCTGGGGGCCGCGCACCAGCCGTGCTACCTCCACGTCGACGGCGTCGACATCCAACTCGGTGAGGACCTGCACGGTCTCGGCGACGTGCTGACGCACCGCAGCGGCAAGGTCGGCGAGCGGCGCCGGCCATACTGCGGCGACCTCGACACTGATCCGGGTGCGATGCCCGGCGACGGTCACCGACACCTCGGGCAGCGCCCGCCCGACGATCTTGTCCAGGCCGGATCCGTCCGGCACCACACCGGGCACCTCGAGGCTGGCCTGTTGCGCGAGCCGTTGCACGACGCGGTCTTCGATGACGGTCCGGCCGCGCTCCGCCACCAGGTCGGCCTCCGGCGCCGGGTCAGCCACGGCCGCGGCGTCCGGTGAGTTGGCCGAGGTCGAGTTCACCGTCGTAGTGGCCGCCGGCGATATAGCCGACGATTCCGAGCACGAGCGCGACGAGGAACCCGGTGAAGCCACCGGCTGCGGCGGCGACCCCGAGTAGCAGTCCGGCGATCATGCCGAGGGTGGAGGTGGTCATATCGGTCTCCTTCGGTGTCGGACGGCGATGGTGCTGCGAGATGACCCAGAATCCGGGGGTCGGTGCCGGCGCTCACGCCGGCCCCGGGGCGGTGCCGGCCGGCGCCATCCGTCCCGGGAGGTCGTCCCGGTCGGCGCCGGCCGAAGCGATGTCCTCGATGCTGACCGTGACCGGTCCCGGGGCGACCTCCGCAACGGCGGCCCGGATCCGCTCGGCGGCATCCAGGACCGCAGTCCCGTAGACGAGCGTCACGTGCACCTCGGTGCCGTCATCACGAGTGCGCACGCCGACGACCCGGCGGCCGGGCAGGTAGGTCGCAACCTCGCCGAACCCGCCGCCGTGCAACCCGGCGACACCAGGAACTGCGTGGACGGCCGCCGCGACCCGCTCAGCCGGGACCTGGGCGGCAGCGGGACGTGTCATCGGACTCGCGGGGGGCGCTGCTCGTCGTCGCCGTCGTCGCGGTCGCCGTCATCAGACTCCAGGTAGACGTCCTGAACGGTGACGTTGACCTCGGTCACCTCCAGGCCCGTCATCCGCTCGAGTGAGCCGATCACGTTGCGGCGCACTCCTTCGGCGAGATCGGCGATCGCCACGCCGTACTCCGTGGTGAGGTCGATGTCGATGGCTGCCTGTCGTTCTCCGACCTCCACCGACACGCCCTGGCTGTGGTTGGTTCGCGCGCCGGGGATGCGCTCCCGAACTGCGCCGACTGCGCGCGCGGCGCCGCCACCAAGGGCATGGACGCCGGACACCTCTCGGGTCGCGATCCCAGCGATCTTGGCCACCACGGTGTCCGCAATGGTGGTCCGGCCGTGCCTGGTCACCAGCGCCGAGTCGCTGCCACCGGTCGAACTGAGAGTTGTCGACGCGGTGTTATCGGCCTTGCTGGTACCGGCGATGGGGGTGCTCTTGGACGTCTCGCTCATGATTGCTCCTCGCTCCTCGGGAATGCCGGACGCTGATAGATGCCCTGCCGACACAGTCGTCACGCATCGTCGGGCGTGAACTGGGTCACGCCTATCGGGCTGCGCGGATGTCGTTCGGGGTAGACATGTGCAACACCGCCAACACTGGCGGTTCATCTCGTCGTCCCAACGACCCGACCCGGTGGAGGTGGCGCGATTACTGCTGAGTCGTCCGGAACGGAAGACCTCGATGACCTCGCTACGGCCGCTGCCCTTGGAAGCCGCGAAGCGTTCGCCGGACTCGTCCGTCGCTGCGGCCCGGCAATGCACCGATATGCCATCGGCATGCTCGATGCCGACCCACACGCCGCCGAGGATGCCGTTCAGGAGGCGTTGTTCAAGGCGTGGCAGGCACTGCCCGGCTTCCAGCACCGCTCCAGCGTCCTGACCTGGCTATTGCGGATCACGGCCAACGAAGTGCTTTCCGCTCGTCGTCGGCGCCGTCCAGTGATCGTCGACGACCGCCTCCTCGAGCACGCGCCCGGGCCCGCGACGTCCGAGCCGCACCACCACTCGACGCACGAAGAACTGCTCAAAGCCATCGACCTCGCCTTGAGCGAACTCCCCTGGCGGCAACGCGCGTCCTGGTTGCTGCGCGAAGTCGAGGGCCTCAGCTACCGGGAAATCGCCAACGTCCTGTCCACGAATGAGACCGTGGTCCGCGGACAGTTACACCGCGCGCGAAGCACGCTCGCGATCCGATTGGAGCAGTTCCGATGACCGGCCAGCCCGGCAAGCACGCCACCGACCCGGCGCTCAACCGCCGCGTCGTGGAGGTGGTGCGCGCCCGAGCCGACGAACAGTGGGACATCATCAAAGGACGGGTCGCCCGCCGCGCTGAGACAGTGACTCGCCGGTCCCTCCCGGTGCGCGCAGCCGCCTCTGGCGGGCCCACGTTCGTCAGCGAGCAGGTGCTCCGCGCCGGAGTTCTCGACGCTGTCGCAGGCGTCGACAGCGCGACTGCGACCCAAATAGACATCCTTACCGACCCTGCGACGGTGTACCGCGGAGTGCGGATCACCGTGTGGGCGGTGTACGGCGTCGACCTGCTCGCCGCCTCCGACCAGATCGTCACCCGCGCTAAGGACGCGCTGACCGCCATGCTCGGACCGGTCGACCCGCCTGTGGTCGAGGTCGACATGCACGTCCACGTTGCCGATGTCCGTGGCCCCGGCACCGACTGACACCGAGGCATTCCCCGTGAGTAACGCCTGGTTCCGGGCCCCCGACCGGTGCAGGTCGTGAACGTTTTCCGCTTGTCAGGGTGGGCCCCGTGGGACTCGAACCCACAACCTACGGATTAAAAGTCCGCAGCTCTGCCATTGAGCTAGAGGCCCGAGGCCGGCGGTAGCGAGACGTCCACCGGCCGAGTCGAGGATAGCTGGGGTCGTCCGCGGTCAGACCACCGCCAGCAGTCCGAGCAGCATCGTGACCTCACTGAGTTGCTGAACCGCACCGAGGCAGTCGCCGGTGTACCCCCCGAGCCGGCGCTCGAATATCAGCCGGGCCGCGAGGTGACCCGCTGCCGCACCCACCAGCGCCGCGGAAACGGCGAGCGGCCCGGCCACCACCGCAAGCGGTGCCACCGCAAGGGCACCACCGATCAATGTCACCGCGAGCGGTGCCCGGCCGATGCCCTGCGCTACTGCTGTCCCGGCGCCGCGATCACGCACGTAGGTCGACGTGGCCACCACCACGACCATCGAGGCGCGGCTCAGTGCATGCCCCGCCACCAGAGCCGCCACGACCACCGGGGCGGATGACGCCGACAGCAGCTCGGTGAGCACCCCGACCTTCAGCGTGAGCACCAGCAGGAGGGCCACCGCGCCGTAACTGCCGAGCCGGCTGTCGCGCATGATCTCCAGCGCCCGAGCCCGGTCCGCGCCGGCCCCGAGCGCGTCGGCGGTGTCCGCGAGCCCGTCCTCGTGGAACGCGCCGGTGAACAGCACCCCAGCAGCCGTCGAGAGCACCGCAGCGACCACGGCGGGCCACACCAGTGCGGCCGACCACAGCACCCCCCCGGTGACGCCGCCGATGAGAACCCCGACGAGCGGAAACCAGCGCACCGACCGGGCCTGCGCCTCTTCGCTCCACGGGACGCCACGCAACGGCATCCGGGTCAGCAGTTGCCCGGCCAGCACCATCGAGCGCCACTCGACCCGCCACGACCATCGCCGCGCGGGCGCATCTGCCGCGGCGCCGCGAGACCGAGGCCGGCGATGCCGCGCGGACGCCCCGGTCACGGTCCGGAAAGGCCGAGGTCGGCCATCGAGGCCATCTCGCAGAGCATCGCGGCGGCCGCGCGGACCAGCGGCACCGCCAGCAGCGCACCGGTGCCCTCACCGAGGCGAAGGTCGAGGTCGAACAGCGGCCGGGCACCGAGTGCCTCGAGCACGCGGGTGTGGCCGGCCTCGGCGGAGCGGTGCGCGAACACCAGCGCCGGCCGGATCTGCGGGTCGAGGTCGAGAGCCGCCACCGCGGCGGCGGTGGCGACGAACCCATCGACCAGCACCAGCCGGCGCTCGCGGGCCGCACCGAGCATCGCCCCCGCGAGCATCGCGATCTCGAACCCGCCGAACTCGCACAGCGCCTCGGCGCCACCGAGCCGCCCCGGCATCCGGGCCGCCGCGCGCGCCAGCACGTCACGCTTGTGCGCCAGCCCCGCGTCATCCACGCCAGTGCCTCGCCCGACCAGCGCGGTGACCGGGATCCCGAGCACCGCCGCACTGACCAGCGACGCGGATGACGTATTGCCGATCCCCATCTCGCCGAGGCTGACCACCTCGGCCGGCTCGGCCGTCGCCAGCCGCGCACCCGTCGCCAGCGCCTCGTCGCGCTGGGCCGCGGTCATCGCCGGGCCGAGGCTGGAGTCGGCGGTTCCCGGGCCGAGTCGGGCGAGCACCAGGTCGGGGTGCTCGACCGGCTCCCCAGCGCACCCGGCGTCGACCACGGTGACCTCGGCATCCACGGTGCGGGCGAACACGCTGGCCGCCGCCCCACCGGCGAGGAACGTCGACACCATCAGCCGGGTGACCTCCGGTGGGTACGCCGACACGCCCTGCGCGGCGATGCCGTGATCGCCGGCGACGATGACGTGCCGGACGCGTTCGGCCGTCGGCGCGGCAGTGCCCTGAAGCATGGCCAGTTGGACGGCGATCTCCTCGATGCGTCCCAGCGACCCCGGTGGTTTGGTCTTCCCGTCGACCAGCGCCTGGATCTCGGCCTGGCTGGGCGACCAGTCGCCGGATCGCGTGCCCGCCGCTGCGGGGGGCCGGCCACCGGTTGACCTGCGCGGCCGGTCGTCCGTGGCGGTGACCGCCGGGTCGGCCAACGATTCAGCGCCGGATGGTGCGCGGGCGTCATCCACCCGCTGGAGGTTACCGGCCGTGGACTCGCGCGGTCGTGGAGGGCAGCGGTTCGAGCACGACATCGCGGTGCTGCGCCCGCTTGTCGGCCGTCCGCGCACGACCACGGTGACGTTCGGCGTCTAGTTCGGCACCGAACAGCAGGGCGAGGTTGGTGACCCACAGCCACAGCAGGAACACCACGACACCGGCGAGCGAACCGTAGGTGCGGTCATAGGTGCCGACGTTGCGTACGTAGAACCCGAACGCGAGCGAGGCGAGTATCCAGGTGAGGATGGCGACCACCGCACCTGTCGACACCCACCGGAAGCGTGGCCGATGCACGTTCGGTGTCACGTCGTAGAGCACCGCCACCATCGCGACGACGACGATGAGGACGATCGGCCACTTCGCGAGGTCCCACAGCCGCACCGACTGCGCACCGACCCCGATGACGTCGCCGACCGAGCGGGCCAGGTCTCCGCTCAGGACAACGCCGACCAGCACGAGTGCGGCCGCGACGACGAGCCCGATGGTGACCAGCAGTTGGGCGGGGCGCAGGGTCCACACCGGGCGGTCCTCGTCGACCTGGTAGACCCGATTCATCGCCCGGCCGAACGCCCCGACATACCCGGAGGCGGTCCAGACCGCTCCGGCGAGGCCAGCCGCCAGGCCGACGCCGGCACGCTGCGCGCCCACGACGGAGCGCACCGGGTCGGCCAGTTGCTCGGCGACCTCCGGCTGGCCCAGCCCGCGCACCACGTCGAGCAGCGCAGCGACCGTCCGCTCGCCTTGCCCGAACACGCCGAGCAGCGAGACCAGCGCGATCAGCCCAGGAAAGACCGAGAGCACGGCGTAGTACGTGAGTGCGGCGGCCTGGTCGGTGCCCTGGTTGCGCTGGAGACTGGCGACCGCTGAGCGGACGGTGGCGCGCCACGCCGGGGTCGGTGTCCTGGTGGCGGTGCGCGGTGTCGGGTCCGCCTCGGCTTCTGGTGTCCGCACTGCCCGACGCGCCGAAGCGCCGACGGCGGTCTTGGTCTTCATGCTGTCCTCCTCGCGCTGTCTCTCACACGGATGCCAATCACGCGCCCGAGCGATCGCGCCGCCCGACCGGTGACGCCGCGCGGGGTGCGCCCGCCCGCTATCCGACGACCGTAGCCGTACCGGCATCCTCGGATGCCGGTACGCGCTCGGGGTCTACCGTGGTGGGGTGAGTACGGATGGCGCGTCGCGCAGCCCGCGCGAGCGCGCTGTCCCCCGGCGCCCGATGTCGGCGAGTCCGGGGTACCTGGAGGAGCACGGCGGACTGCTGCCCGGGCCGGCCGAGACCACCGAGGTCGCCCACCAGACGGCGGCGATCCTGGTCGGGACGGGCCGGGCCACTGACGACCCTGCGGTGACCTCCAGGCTGGTCGCCCTGGTCGACGACCTCGGCCTGTCCACTATCGCCGACCTCTGGGCCGGACGTCCGGCGCGGACACTGCCCGGCGCGCTGTGGCGGCTCTATGCGCTTCGGGAGTGGGTACGCCGTAACCCGGAGCAGTCCAGCCGGGAGTATGCGGCCGGCATCCGGTTCACCGATGTCGCCCATGCGGTGGCCGGCATCGCCGAACCGCCGCGGCCGGAAGAATTGCGGAGGGTGATCGACCAGGTCCTTGCCGGCGTGTTCGACGGTGATCTCGCGGTGGCCCTGGAGCGGGCTGCCGCGTTCTGCGCGGTGGTCAGCGCCGGCCGCGCCGAACTCGCCCATGACCGTGACGACGTCGACCCCGACGGTGCGAGCGACCTCACCCGCACCGGGGCCGCGATGCTCGCGACCGGGGAGGACCTGCGCGCCTCGGCACGGCTCTGGCGGGCTGGCGACCTCGACTGACCGCGGGCGTGCCGGCCGGGCTGACCGCAGTGCGGCGGGGCCCGGTCATCACGGTCAGGAACGTCTCGGGGGTCGGGACGCGTTATGGTCGAATGTGGGTGCCGGGCCGCGGCAGCCCCGGGTCCCATCATCAGCCGCTTCGAGCGGCCGCGCGCCGTGAGGCGCTCCCGGCCCGGCACCTGCCCAGGGCGCCCCTGCCGCGCACGCAACCCAACGGCATCCGCGGCTCGACCGGCGTGTGCGGTGGCCGTGCCTGTGCTGTTGAGTCAGCGCCCGGCGGCAGATCGTGCCACGGTGTGGCCTCAACAGGCCATTTCGGCTCGCGCCGCTTCCCGGCCGCCTCCTCGCCCTACGGTGAAGCCCGTGCCCGGAAACCCGCTGCTGCGCGACGTCGAGCGCCAGGCCGAGATCGAACTGGTCAGCGCGCTGGTTCTCGCGGCGCGTCAGGCCGACGGTCCGCTCAGCCAGGAACGCATCGACGTCATCCTCGGTGTCCCGGCGTCATCCACGGAAGCCCCGATGTCCCCGGATGACGCCGGCCCTCCGGTTTCCGCGTGCTGAGTCCAGCCGCGGCGCCTTCGCCAGCGGGGCGCTGACGGTCACGCGTCCTGCCAGCCGGGATGACGGTCGTCGTCGCCCCGGTGTCGTCGCCCCGGTGCGGTGGCGCGTGCGCCGGTCGCTGTTCACGCCTGGGTCACCCACCGTTCACCATGCTCCACCGGCGCCGACACCTGCCCTGCCTACGGTCGCCGCGTCGGCATCGTCGCTGGCCCCGTAGCGGCCTGCCCCGGTCGCGACCTCAGGAGCAGAGAGGCACTACCTGTGAAGTTCCACCGTCTCGGCGTCACGACCACCGCTGCGGTCATGGCGACCCTCGCGCTTGCCGCGTGCGGCAACGACGACCCCACCGGCACCTCCGATGACGCGGGAGCGGGTGGCTCCTTGTCCGGCCAGCTCACCGCGTCCGGTGCGAGTTCGCAGGAATCCGCGATGAGCGCCTGGATCGCCGGCTATCAGGCCGACCAGCCCGACGTCACCGTGCAGTACGACTCGGTCGGCTCCGGCGCTGGGCGGGAGAACCTGCTCGCCGGCGCGGTGGACTTCGCCGGCTCGGATGCCGCACTCGACGAGGAGGAGCGCACCAAAGTCACCTCGGTCTGCGGCCCGGAGGGCGCGATCAACATCCCGGTGTACATCTCACCGGTGGCGCTGCCGTTCAACATCAAGGGCGTCGACTCGCTGCAGTTGAAGGCGGACACCATCGCCAAGATCTTCGACCGCAAGATCACCACCTGGAACGACCCGGCGATCGCTGCCAGTAACCCCGGCGTCACGCTTCCGGCGACGAAGATCACGCCGGTGAACCGCTCCGACGAGTCGGGCACCACGGAGAACTTCATGGAGTACCTGACCGCCGCGGCTCCGACGTCGTGGAGTTACGAGGCCGACAAGGCGTGGCCGGTCGCGGGCGGGGAGGCGGCTGCGCAGACCTCAGGTGTCGTCGAGGTGGTCGGTAGCACTGATGGTGCGATCGGCTACGCCGACGCGTCGGCGGTCGGTGACCTCAAGTCGGTGAAGGTCGGCGTCGGCAGCGAGTATGTCGAGTTCAGCCCCGAGGCGGCGGCCAAGGTCGTCGACGCCTCGACACCGGAAGAGACCGGTGTCGAGGGTGACCTCGCTCTCGAGGTGGCCCGTGACACCACCGAGTCGGGTGCCTACCCGATCGTTCTCGTCTCGTACCACATCGTGTGCAGCAGGTACGAGGATGCCGCGGCGGCAGACCTGGTCAAGGACTTCGTCGGCTATGTCGTCTCCGACGAGGGGCAGCAGGCGTCGGCCGAGGCAGCCGGCTCCGCCCCGATCTCCGCCGACCTGCGCACCAAGGCCGAGGCCTCGCTGGCGCTGGTCACCGCCGGCAGTTGACCGGCCCGTAACCGGCACGATGGACTGCGTCGCGACGGTCGCCCGTGAGAGGGTGCCCGTCGCGACGCGGTTCGCCGTTCCGACCCCGGACTACCCCGAGCACCATCGCCCCCGACACCGAGGACAGCCATGAGCGCACCCCCTGTCAGTACGGCTCGGGAGCCTGAATCGCCGAGCATGGCGCGTCCGCCGACGCGCCGGGTCGGCGACCTCGTGTTCCGTGGACTGGCCACCTCGAGTGCGCTCAGCATCCTGCTCGTTCTCGCCGGGGTGGCGGTGTTCCTCATCGCCGAGGCCACGCCGATCCTCGGTGCCGAGTCGGGCGAGGTCAC
>JBOFJB010000082.1:0-4142 GCA_051650465.1 Dermatophilaceae bacterium
ACACCGTCGAGGACGTCGCCGCCACGCTCCTCACCCACCCCTGGATCACCGCGGTGGACCGGGCCGGCCACTCCGCGCTCGCGGTGGTTCCCCACCCGCGGACGCTGCGGGCGGGGGCCAGCCCGGGAGCCCTGGTCGCGGAGTTCCTGGAGCACTGGGGGGAGGTGTACGACCTCACCTATGCCGCGGCCGGCGAGCGGCACACCGACGACCTCGACCTGTCCGGATGGCGCGCGACCGACACCGGGCGTCCCCTTCCGGTCGAGCACATGACGGAGTGGCTGGACCGCACCGTCGAGCTGGTCCGCTCGACCGGCGGGCGGTGGGTCCTCGAGCTCGGCTGCGGTACCGGGATGCTCATGCACCGGCTGCATCCGCACGTCACGGGCTACGTCGGCACCGACGTCTCTGCCCACGCGGTCGGCACGCTCGGTGCCGTGGCGCCGAGCGCGGTCAGCGTGGTGCAGGCCGCCGCCCACGAGCTCGCCACGGCCCGGGTGCGGCAGATGATGACGGAGCAGGGGTTCCCCGACGGTCGTCCGGACTGCGTCGTGCTCAACTCGGTCACCCAGTGCTTCCCTGACGTCGCCTACCTCGACCATGTGGTCCGTTCCGCCGTGGAGCTCGTCGGGGCCGGCGGCAGCGTGGTGGTCGGCGACGTGCGGCACAGTGCACTGCACGACCACTTCTGCCGGTGGGCCGAACACGCGGCAGACCCCACCGCGCCGCCGGACGTGGTGGCTCACCGTGCCGCGGCCCGGGCCGCTCGGGAGGAGGAGCTGCTGGTGGACCCGGCCACGATCGCTCGAGGTGCGCTGGACAGCGGCCGCGAGGTCGGCATGGTCGTTCGGGCCAAGACGATGCGCGGGGACACCGAGCTCACCCGGTACCGGTTCGACGTGGTCCTCAGTGTCGACGCGCCCGGGCCGGGCGTACCGGCCGGCGACATCGTGCCCTGGACCGACCTGTGCGCGGACGGACCCGGTGGCCGGTTGGCGGTCCTGGCCCGCCGGGTCGCCTGCGGTCCGGTGCGGGTGGCCGGCATCCCGAACGTCCTGCTCCGCCCCGACCTGGCCGGAGCCGTGTCGGCGCACGCGCTGCGCGACGTGGTGAACGGCCGCGGCCTGGTGCTGCTCGACCACCACGACCCGGCGATGCTCGCGGTGGCGGCCCCGGCATCGGCCGCCGTCACGGCGGCGGAGCAGGTCGCGTCGGGCGTTCGCCAGGCGTACGAGCCGCTGCTCCGCTTCGCGCGGCGTCGGGTGGCCGAGGAGGCCCGCCGTCACCTGCGCCGTCAGCTGCCGGCAGCGGCGGACACGCCGATCACCGTCGTCCTCGACGGCGGCACGGCATGAGCTGGTCGGAGATCGCGGTGCTCGCCGAACGGGCCGGCGAGGCGACGCTGGCGGGTGTCGACCGCGGGGCGCTGCCCGGTTTCATGCGTCTGCTGGACGATGCCGCGCTCGTGGCGATGGCGGCCACGTTGACCGCCGGTGGCGCCTTCCGGTCGGGAGCCGCCCAGAGCGTCGACCAGGTCGCCGCAGTCCTGGCCGTCGCCCCACGACACCGGTGGATCCTGCGCCGCTGGCTGGAGATCCTGGTCTCGGAGGGCTGGTTGCGGCACGACACCGGCGCCGGCCGATACCACGGGCTTCGGGAGGCGTCGCGGGGCGACGTGCGGACGACCGCCGAGGCGGTGGACGCTGCTCGTGCCGGTCTCGGGTACCCGCCGGCCATGACCCGGTTCTTCGCCGCGGCGGCCGATCACCTGCCGCAGCTGCTCGGCGACGAGATCATGATGCAGTCTCTGTTGTTCGCCGACCACGACCTGGCCACCGCGGAGGCGGCCTACAAGGACAACGTCATCAACAGCTACTTGAACGCCGTCACCGCCACCGTGATCGCCGGGCTCGTCGACCGGCACCAGGGGACGTCGGCCCTGCGGATCCTCGAGCTGGGTGCCGGCGTCGGCGGCACCACCACCGACGTCCTGTCCGCGGTGCGGGGCAAGGACGTCTCGTACCACTTCACCGACGTGTCCCGCTACTTCCTGGACACCGCGGCTCAGCGGTTCACCGGATGTGGCGTCCTCACCTACGGACTCGTCGACATCAACGCCGACCTCGATGCGGACCGCGACATCGACGGTGCGCCGGTCGGGTCGGTGGATGTCGTGCTGGCCGCGAACGTCGCCCACAACGCGGTGGACGTGGGCCGCTTCCTGCGCGGAGTGCGCCGGTTGCTCACCCCCGGTGGTCACGTCGTCCTCATCGAGTCCTGCCGCGAGCACTACCAGGTCGCGACATCCATGCAGTTCCTCATGTCCGCTCGGCCGGGGACGCCACCGGCGGGCAGTGCCGACCTGCGCGCCGGCACCGACCGGATCTTCGTGACCCGTGAGCAATGGCTCGAGCAGCTGACCGTCGCACGGCTCGAGCCCGTTCTGGACCTGCCCCGGACGGACGACCCGCTGGCGGCCCTCGGCCAGCACGTCTTCGTGGCCGGTCGCTGACCCGTGGACCTCGCTGTGCACCGTTGGGGTGGTGGGCTGCTCGGGCGAGTGGCGGTCACCCAGGTCTGGCTGATCGAGCCGTCCGTCGACGAGCTCGACGAACGGTGCCTGACCGTGGCGGAGCGCGACGAGTTCGACGCCGTCCGTCATGGACCTACCCGGCGCGCTCGCCGTGCCGCCCGCGCCGGGCTGCGGCACCTGTTGGGCGCCCAGCTGCGGTGTCCACCCGAGTGGGTCCAGCTGGGCCGAACGGCCCTGGGTCAGCTCGTGCTGACCGGCGGCGCCATTCGACCGCATCTGTCGGTCAGCCACACCACGTCGTGGTGTGCGGTCGCGCTCTCGCGGGCGGAGGTCGGCATCGACGTGGAGCGGGCCGACCTCCGCGCGTTGCGAGAGGCCGCGCCGGCCTTCCTGAACCGCCGTGAGGCCGCGGCGCCGGACGCGTTGCTGCCGTTGCTGTGGACCGGCAAGGAGTCCGTCGCGAAGGCTGCGGGTAGCGGCTTCACCCGGAACGGTCCGGCCGATTTCGTCTTCACCGTCGGACCCGGCCGCGGTCCCGTGCCGTCGGAGTTCCCGGACGGCCGGCCGTACCGGGTGTGGTGGTTGCGCCCCGACAGCCTGCACGTGCTGGCGGTGGCGGTGGCGGCGGGCCGCCGCTCAGCCTCGGGCGGCGCGCACGATGTCGAGCGGTCCTCGTTCGGCGCTGAACCCCGCTTCGGTCAGCTCCCGAACCAGGTCGGGCGATGACAGCACGTGCCACCGGTACTCGGTGCGGCTCTCGCGGATCACCGTGCCGTCGTCCTGCAGCACTCGGTAGCGCATGTGCCAGACCACCGCGTCCTCGCCGGCGGGCTCCGCGGAGCCGCCGCCCTCGTAGGTGTGGAGGCCGACCCGGACGGCACCGAAGCTCGCATACTCGATCGCGGCGGGCTCCGCCGGAGGTTGCAGGTTGACGACCAACGGGGCGCCGGGTACCAGGCGTTCCGCGAGCCGCCGCCACAACGTCATCCGGCTCGGGGAGTCGAGGTGTCCGATCATGTTCATGGCCAGCACTCCACCCAGGCGGTCGGGCAGGTCCGCGGCGAGCGCCTCGGCAGCCAGCACGGTGACCCGCTCGCGCAGCGACGGGTCCGACGCGACCCGCGACGCCAGGACCGCCCGCAGCACGGGTGACGGCTCGACCGCGAGCACCGGCGCTGCCGGTACCGCCTGCGCCAGGACCCCGAGGCCCTGTCCCGTCCCTGCACCGAGGTCGACCACGGGCTCCTGGGCGAATGCTGACGGGAGCAGCGCCGCTCGTACCGGATCCTCCAACACCGACCATGCCGGTGCCATCAGCACATCGATGTACTCACCGGACGTCTGGTACTCGTCGACGAACTCGTCCCTGCCGATCTCCATCGCCTGATTATAATGGTTTCCGTTATCATTAGGTCGTCCTTCCTTGAGATCTCGTAGATCTCGTTCGTCCTCGACCTCATCCGTACTCGGAGGCCCGCTGCATGACCCTCACCACTGCCGTGCCGGCGGCTGAGCAGGTACACGAGACCCTCAGGACGGTGTGGGCCGAGCTGCTCGCGCTGCCACCGGACGAGGTGCCGGCCGAGGTGAGCTTCCTGCGGCTCGGTGG
>JBOFJB010000083.1:0-6184 GCA_051650465.1 Dermatophilaceae bacterium
TCCGGGTCGGTATCGGCACCGACGGCTGCTCGAGCAGCAACGACCTCGACATGTGGCAGGCGATGCGCCAGGCCGCCCTGCTGGCCCGGCTCACCAGTGGCCGTCCGGATGCCGTCAGCGCTGGCGAGGCGCTCCGCGCCGCCACCGTCGAGGGCGCGAACGCGCTCGGGATGGGCGACCTCGTGGGGTCGGTCGAGGTGGGCAAGCGGGCCGACCTGCTGCTGCTCGACCTGGACCGCCCACACCTCACCCCGGTGCACGATGTGCCGGCATTGTTGGTGTTCGCAGCCGGGCGCGGCGACGTCCGTGACGTGCTGGTCGATGGCGAGGTCGTGGTTCAGGCCGGGAGGAGCACCAGGGTCGACACTGCTGATCTTCTCGGTCGGTGTCGCGAACGCGGTGCCGCCGCCCGGGCCGCAGCGGAGGCACCATCGTGAGTTTGCCCACCGAGGAGTCCGCCGAGCAGGTCATCGCACGGTTGAAGATGTCGCCGATTCCCGTGGAGGGGGGCTGGTACGTCGCCGGCCCCCGCACCCAGGGGCTGAGCGCGGTGCAGGTGCTGCTCACCGACCGGCCCGACGGGTTCTCCGCGATTCATCGGTTGCGAATCGACGAGGGCTGGCAGTGGGTGGCGGGCGCCCCGGTCGCGCTGCTCCGGCTGCGCCCCAACGGCGGTGCGGTGCTCAACTACGTCAACGCCTCGAACGCGCAGTTCTTGGTACGCGCCGGCACCTGGATGGGCGCAGTCCCACTTGGCGCGTGGTCGCTGTTGTCCTGCTGGTGCGCGCCGGCGTTCCGGCCCGAACATCTCGAACTCGGCGACCGGGAGACTCTGGTCGCGCAGTACCCCGACTACGCGACCGAGATCGCGGCACTGATCCGGGACGTCCCCGCGAACACACCACACTGACGCGGGAACCAGCGGAGTCGGGAGTGGCGGCGGCGCAGCGGAGGCCGGCGGCTCGGCCGATGCGCCGGTTACCGGTCACCAGGAGCACCTCGCCGACGACGGGCACCGACCACATCCACTGGTTACCGATTCGTAAGTTACGCGAACGTAGGTTACGCTCGCGTATGTGAGCGCACCTCCCGCGGACCACACGGCCACGGCGCCGACCCGCCGACACCGCACGTCGGCGCTCGTCGAGCACCCCGAACCCCGTGGGCTCGAGACCTCTTCCGCCGGACCACGATCCACCGGCGGCTCGAGCGGCGCATACCGGTCGGCGCCCACCCGCATCAGTGCCGGCGCGCCGGGGCCGCTGGCGGGCCTCCGCCGACGCACCCGCCGCATCGCCGAGATCCTCGCGACCCCACTCGTGCCCGGCGACTACCTCGACCTCGTCGACCCGCTACGCGCCGGCGCCGACCTGCGCGGCCGGGTGCTCGAGGTGCGGCCCGAGACCCGTGACTCCGCGACGCTCGTCATCCGACCCGGTCGGGCCTGGCGCGGCCACGTGCCCGGCCAGTACGTGCGCATCGGTGTCGATGTCGACGGCGTGCGGCACTGGCGCGCGTACAGCCTCACCCATCGCGCCAACGGCGCCGAGACCGCGGGAGTCCCACGCGGCTGCATCGCCATCACCCCGAAGGTCATCCCTGGCGGCACGGTGTCGACCCACCTGGTGCGGCACATCACGCCGGGAACGCTCGTCATGCTCGACCAGGCCGCCGGCGACTTCACCCTGCCCGTCCCGGCGCCGCGCACAACTCTGTTTCTCACTGCCGGCAGCGGTATCACGCCGGTGATCGGGATGCTGCGCAACCACCTTCCCGAACTCGCCGACGTCGCCCACGTGCACTGCGCCCCCACCGCGGCCGACGTGATGTTCAGCGCCGAACTCCACCGCCTCGCCGCCGGCGGGGCCCTCGACCTCACCGTCAACCTCGACGACGAGCACGGCGTGCTCGACCTCGACCGCCTCGACGCGATCGTTCCCGACTGGCGCGAGCGCGAGACCTGGGTCTGCGGCCCCACCGGCCTGCTCGATGCGGCGGAGGCACGCTGGGAGGAGGCAGGCGTCATCCACCTGCTGCACACCGAGCGGTTCCGGCCCTCGATCATCGAGCCGGGCGCCGGCGGTCGGGTCACGTTCGCGGCCACCGGCACCACGGTGGATGCCGACGGCGCGACGCCGATCCTCGACGCCGGCGAGGGTGCTGGCGTGCTGATGCCGAGCGGTTGCCGGATGGGTATCTGCATGGGCTGCGTCGTCACCATGCGGCACGGCGCGATCCGCGACCTGCGCACCGGCGAGGTCACCGTCGGCGAGCCCGGCGACGACCTGCGCGTGCAGACCTGCATCAACGCCGCCGCCGGCGCCTGCGAGCTCGACTTATGACGGAGGAGCAGGCGCCACCCGGCACCGGCCTCGGCTGACGCCTCGACCAGCGCGCCCCGAACCAGTTGCCCCACCGGCCAGTACCGCCCGACCACCACCAACCAGCACGCCACGTGCGACCGAACCACCCCGCGAGACGAGAGGACCGACCCATGACCCTCGCCCCCGAGCGCCCCACCCCCGCGGCTGCTCTCGACCCACGGCTGCGCGTCGAGTCCGACGCCCCGCGTCCGCAACGTCCGGCGCTGAAGAGGTCGGGCCGCCCGAACCCGGCCGCGCACCTGACCCCCGAGCAGATCGAGAGCATCGGCCACGAGCTCGACGCGCTGCGCGCCGAGGTGATGGACAGTCGCGGCGCCCGGGACGCCGCCTACATCCGCCGCGTCATCAAGGCCCAGCGCTACCTCGAGATCGGCTCTCGCGCAGCCCTGTTGTTCTCCGGTGTCAAGGTCAAAGGGTTTCGCCCGGCGTGGTGGCTCGGCACTGCTGGCCTGTCGGTGGCGAAGATCCTCGAGAACATGGAGATCGGCCACAACGTCATGCATGGCCAGTGGGACTGGATGCGTGACCCGAAGATCCACTCGACCGCATGGGAGTGGGACAACGCCAGTCCGTCGAGCCAGTGGAAGCACAGCCACAACGAGATCCATCACACCTTCACCAACGTGCTCGGCCGGGACAACGACCTCGGCTACGGCATCCTGCGGGTCGACGAGGATCAGCGGTGGAGCCTGTTCTTCCTGTTCCAGCCGATCTGGCATGTCGGCAACGCGCTGCTCTTCGAGTACTCGATCGCGGCGTACGACCTGCAACTCGGCCGCTACCTCGCGACCAAGAACCGGATGAGCGAGGAAGAGAAGGCGACATTCCGGGATGACGCCCGCGAGGTGGTGGCGAAGATCCGCCGCCAGGCGACGAAGGACTACCTCGCCCACCCGGCGCTCTCGGCAGTGACCGGCTCGGCACGAACCACGTTGACGGCCAACGTCGTCGCCAACCTCGTGCGCAACCTGTGGACCAACACGGTCATCATCTGCGGCCATTTCCCGCCCGGCATTGCGACCTTCGAGAAGACCTCGATCGAGGGCGAGACCCGCGGCGAGTGGTACCTACGGCAGATGCTCGGCTCGGGCAACATCCGCGGCAGCAAGGCGATGCACGTGATGTCCGGCAACCTCAGCCACCAGATCGAGCACCACCTCTTTCCCGACATGCCGAGCAACCGCTACGCCGAGATCGCGCCGCGCATCCGCGACCTCATGGAGCGCCATGACCTGCCCTACGTCACGGGCACACTGTGGAAGCAGGCAGGTTCGGTGTACTGGAAGGTTGTGCAACTTTCGCTGCCGAATACTGCGCCGGGTCGGCGGCGTCGGGATGTCGTGAGGTTGGCCGCCGCGAAAGCGTGGCGCCGGCGTGCGCGAGCACGGCGGCCCGCCTAAGACCGCTACCGCGTCGCGACGGGGGCCGCTGACCACCCACTGCCCTCGGCTGGTGAGGCCGTGGGTGGTGACGTTGTTCGCGCGCCCGGGGAGCGCTCCACCGGGGGCTGTTCCATCTCGGGCGGTCCGAGCATCAAAGGTTAGACAAGCAGGCTGGTCGCCGGGCCGTCCGGACGGTCGGTCGACATCCGTTTCGGCGACGGGCGACCGGACGGACGGCGGCCCTCACTAGCCGTTGGTCTGACGGATCGGCCCCGGACCTGGGAGCGAATGGCCAGGTCAGCGGACCTTCTGGCGGCCGGCCTCACACGTCTGGACCGACTCGCATCGACCGAACGGCTGATGTTCTGTCAAAGCGTTGTCTAATCTCTGACACGCACCGCTACCTTCGACAAAAGCAGGGCACTGTCTAACGTTTGTCGAAAGTGAGTCCACCGCGATGTCCAACCTTCACCTTCTGCGCATGTCGTCACTCCTCGGCGCTGCTGCCCTGCTCGCGACCTTGGCTGGCGCCGCGCCCGCTGCGGCATCCGCCCCCGACACCTCGCAGCCAGTGGCCGCGCGGGAAGCCGCGGCAACGCCCAACTCAGCCCTGCGGTCAGCCACGGTGACGCGCACTGTCAAGCGGGTGAACAAGGTAGACCCGCTGGTCGCCGAGGCGATCCGGCTGACGAACGTCGAGCGCGCTCGCGCCGGATGTGGACCGGTGCGGATGGAGGATCGCCTCAACACCGCGGCGCGTCTGCACAGCGAGGACATGGCTCGACTCAGCTACTTCAGCCACACCTCACGCGACGGGCGAAGCCCGTGGGACCGGATCGGCGCACAGGGCTACACCGCTGGCTCCGGGGAGAACATCGCCGCCGGGTACTGGACCGCCGCCGGCGTGCTGAAGGGCTGGATGGACAGCCCCGGCCACAAGACCAACATGCTGAACTGCTCCCACAAGGCAGTCGGGATCGGGATCGGCCGCGGCGGCTACTACGGCATCTACTGGACCCAGAACTTCGGCCGCGCCTGACCGAGACGACCGGGCCGTGACCTGCCCTCGTCACGATCCGGTACCCCCTCTCCCGACACCCCCGGTGCCGAGTCGCGGTTCCTCTGGCCGTCGCCCGACGCTCACCCTCTCCCGACGCCCCGGTGCCGGGTCGCGGAACCTCCCCGCGACCCGGCACTCGTCTCGACCGGCTCGGAGCGAATGCGCCAGGCGCACAAGCAATCCGGGCACGCACCGATGGCGTTCCGCTCGACGACGACCGCCGGGGGCCCCTCAGGTGTTCTGCGGGAAACCGAGATTGAGTCCACCGTGGGAGGGGCCGAGCCAGCGCGAGGTGACCACCTTGCCGCGGGTGAAGAAGTGCACGCCCTCCATCCCGTGCGCGTGGGTGTCGCCGAACAGGCTGTTCTTCCAGCCACCGAACGAGTAGTACGCCATCGGGACCGGGACCGGCACATTGACGCCGACCATCCCGACCTCGACCTCGTGCTGGAACCGCCGAGCCGCGCCGCCGTCGTTGGTGAAGATCGCGGTGCCGTTGCCGTAGGGGTTGGCATTGACCAGCGCGAGCGCGTCGTCGTATGACTGGACTCGCAGGACCGACAGCACCGGGCCGAAGATCTCGTCGCGGTAGACCGACATCTCGGAGGTGACGTGGTCGAACAGGGTGGGCCGCAGGAAGTACCCCTCACCGTCGGCGTCGGCGTCGACCTCGCCCTCGCGGCCGTCGACGACCAGCGTGGCGCCCTCTGCCACACCGGCATCCAGGTACGAGGCGACCTTGTCGCGATGCTGCTTGGTGATCAGTGGGCCCATGTCGCAGCCGCGGGTTCCGTCGCCGGTGACGAGTTTGCCCATCCGGTCGGTGATCTTGGCGACCAGCTCGTCGGCGATCGGCTCCACGGCGACGAGCGCCGAGATCGCCATACAGCGCTCACCGGCCGAACCGAAGCCCGCGTTGACCGCGGCGTCAGCGGCGAGGTCGAGGTCGGCATCCGGCAGCACGATCATGTGGTTCTTGGCCCCGCCGAGCGCCTGCACCCGCTTGCCGTGAGCGGTGCCGGTCTCGTAGACGTACTTCGCGACGGGCGTGGACCCGACGAATGAGACGGCCCGCACGTCCGGGTGGGTCAGCAACGCGTCGACGGCCTCTTTGTCGCCATGGATGACGTGCAACACCCCGTCCGGCAGCCCGGCCTCCTTCCACAGTGCCGCAACGGCATTCACGGCGGACGGGTCCTTCTCGGAGGGCTTGATGACGACCGCGTTACCGCAGGCGAGGGCGATCGGCACGAACCACAACGGCACCATCGCCGGGAAGTTGAAGGGGCTGATCACGGCGACCACCCCGAGGCTCTGCCGGATGGAGTAGACATCGACCTTGGTCGAGACGTTCTCGG
>JBOFJB010000084.1:0-3956 GCA_051650465.1 Dermatophilaceae bacterium
TCGTCATCGGCGGGCTCCGACAGGTCTCACGCGCTCGGCCGTCCGCGAGTGGCAAGGAAGGTGAGCAGCAACTGACGCTGCAACTCGAACATCTCCTTCTCTTCCTCGGGGGTCGCATGGTCATAGCCGAGCAGGTGCAAGATGCCGTGGGTTGTGAGCAGCAGTAACTCCTCCTCGGTGGCATGGCCGGCGTCACGAGCCTGCTTGGCCGCCACCGAGGGGCACAACACGATGTCGCCGAGCACACCCTCCTCGGGTGTGGCGTCGTCACGCCCGGGCCGCAACTCGTCCATCGGGAACGACATCACGTCGGTGGGTCCGGGCAGGTTCATCCACCGCTCATGGAGGGTCGCCATGGCGCCCTCATCGACGAGGCGCAGCGACAGGTCGGCGCGGGGGTGTACCCGCATCTGCTCCAGCACGTAGCGCGCACACGAGACCAACTCGAACTCGTCGAGTGGGTGTTCGGTCTCGTTGAGGACGTCGATGCTCACGGCTGCGGCGGCCGTGAGCTGGAACGGCGGTGGGATGACGGGTGCTCGCTCTTGCCGGTTTGCCGCTCGTCCCAGCGCCCGTAGGCGTCGACGATCGCACCGACCAGACGGTGCCGCACGACGTCGAACGCGGTGAGTTCGGCGAAGTGCACGTCGTCGAGGTCGGTGAGGATGTCGCGCACGACCCGCAACCCGCTCTGCGTACCGCCGGGCAGGTCGACCTGGGTGACGTCGCCGGTGACGACCATCTTCGAGCCGAACCCGAGCCGGGTGAGGAACATCTTCATCTGCTCGGGCGAGGTGTTCTGTGCCTCGTCGAGAATGATGAACGCGTCGTTCAGGCTTCTCCCGCGCATGTAGGCCAGCGGAGCGACCTCGATGGTGCCGGCCGCCATCAGCCGCGGGATCGACTCGGGGTCGACCATGTCGTGCAGCGCGTCGTAGAGCGGCCGGAGGTAGGGGTCGATCTTGTCGTTGAGCGTCCCGGGGAGGAAGCCCAGCCGCTCGCCGGCCTCGACCGCCGGCCGGGTGAGGATGATCCGGTTCACCTGCTTGGCCTGCAGCGCAGCAACCGCCTTGGCCATGGCGAGGTACGTCTTGCCGGTGCCCGCCGGGCCGATGCCGAACACGATGGTGCTGTTTTCGATGGCGTCGACGTAGCGCTTCTGGCCCAGGGTCTTGGGCCGGATCGTGCGACCGCGGCTGCTGACGATGTTCATCGTCAACACGTCGGCCGGCCGTTCGACCGTCTGCGCTCGAAGCATCTGGATGGACCGCTCGACGGCGTCGCGGTTCAGTGGCTGGCCGGCGTCGATGACGTCGAGCAACTCGTTGATGAGCCGCTCCACCAGCGCCACCTCGGAACTCAGCCCAGCGAGGTGGAACTCGTTGCCGCGCACGTGAATGGCGACCCGTGGGAACTGCCGCTCCATGGTCCGCAACAGTTCGTCGCGGGGCCCGAGGAGGGTGACCATCGCGACCTCAGCCGGGATCGTTACCGCGTGCTGGGGTACGTGGGGGTGTGCGGATGCCGCGGATTCGCCCTCGGCGGGCCCGGGATGGTCGGTGGGGGCGTCACTCATCGTTCGCCAAGTGTACGGAGCGAGACAGGGGCACGGCATCCCGCGATGCGCTGCCCCCGGCTTTCCGTCGTGCGCGGGGCCCAGCAGCGCGTCCGCGGGCCCCGGAGGTGCGCCCCACCGAGCGCGGGACTCAGGCCCGTCATCCGGGCGGCCAGGTGAGGTCACGACCGCCGAGCACGTGCAGGTGGGCATGGAAGACGCTCTGGTGGGCGGCTGCCCCGGTGTTGGCAACGAGTCGGTAGCCGGGCAGACCCGCCGCCTCGGCGACGGAGGCCGCCACACTGACGGCGTTGGCGAGCTCGGCGGCCGAGGCTGCCGCCAGGGCGGCGAGGTTGGGCACGTGCCGGCGTGGGATGACGAGCACATGGGTCGGTGCCTGCGGGTCGAT
Organism: Dermatophilaceae bacterium; assembly: GCA_051650465.1. Taxonomy (GTDB): domain Bacteria; phylum Actinomycetota; class Actinomycetes; order Actinomycetales; family Dermatophilaceae; genus JBOFLG01. The sequence goes on from JBOFJB010000084.1 coordinate 1,965, forward strand.
GTCGCGGAACGCGAGTGAGTGCTCGGTGTCGGCGACGATGTCAGCCGGGACTTCCCCTGACACGATCCGGCAGAACAGGCACGCGGCGCGGTCGGTATCGCTCATCCCGCGACGCTACCGCCGCGTCGACCATGCAGCCGTTGCCGGTGCCGCCCGACGCACACCGCTTGACTCCGGCGGCCCTGCGGGGACATCGCGCTCCATCCGGCGTGGCCCTCCCGGGAGAACTCGCGACCCGAGCCGACCTGTCGGTATCCCGGATCGCACCGGCCCGGCTCAGTCAACGAGTCGAAAAGTCGCGCCGACGGCCCGGTAGGTGACCGCAGCTCGACGGTCCCTGCTGACGAGCTCGCCGTCGACCGAAGCTGCGGCCGCCGCGACCAGCGCGTCGTAGACCGCCCCACCTGCGACGCCGAGCGAGCCGAGACGTCCGGCCAGCCGCCGGGTGGCGGCCGTGCTGAGGAACACCGACTCGGGGAAGTTCCGCTCGAGCAATGCCGCTATCTCGGCCGTCGGGCGCCGGGCCGGGCCCGGGAGCCGAGTAAGGACCGACAGCGTCTCAAACCATGCGTGACCGGCGAGGCCAGCCGGCCTGCCATCGATCGCGGCGACGACCGCATCGTGGCCCTCGTGGGAAGGCACCACCAGGGCCACCGCAACGCTGGTGTCGAGAAGAACGGACCCTCCGGCGGCAGTCACCGCTGGTCGCTCATGCGCAGTGCCCGAACGTCCTCGTCGGTGAGCGGGACGTCGGTGTCGATGACCCACCACCCGTCACGCTCCACCACTCCGGAGCCGGCCACCGGCTCTATCCGGATCCCGGACCCGTCCACGACCATCTCAACCTCACCTGCAGTGATGCCGACCTCATCGCGGAGCCGCTTGGGAACTACCACGCGACCTGCCTGATCAATGGTGGTCTTCATGCCACAACGATACCAGTGGTACGGCACGCCCCAGAGGCAACAGACCTGCCGCGGTCAGCGCCAGCGGGATGCCGCGCTGAGCACCGCGAGAGCGGCCGGGCCAGCACTCGAGGACCGCAGCACAGACGCGCCGAGGCGTACCGCCACGGCACCGGCCGCCTCCAACGCGGCGACCTCTTCGGGCGCGATACCGCCCTCGGGGCCTACGACGAGGAGCACGTCACCATCATCCGGAAGTGACTGCGCGGCAAGGGGACTGCCGGCCTCCTCGTGCAGCACGAAGGTGCAGGATGACGCCCGCGCGCGCGTCGCCAGCTCGGCCGTGGTCGCCGTGGCACCGAGGACGGGACGCCGGGTACGCCGCGACTGGGTGGTCGCCGCGCTGAGCACCGCGTCCCACTTCCGGTGCGCCTTCGCGCCGCGCTCCCCGTGCCATCGCACAACCGAACGACCAGCCTGCCACGGCACCACCTCGTCGACCCCGCACTCGGTGGCCGCCTCGATGGCTTGCTCGTCACGACCACCCTTGGCGAGCGCCTGGACGAGCACGAACCGCGGGCGCGGCTCCGGGTCGGTGCGGATGCCGCCGACCTGCAGCTCCAGCGTTGCGGGCCCAACGGCCACGACCTCACCGGTGGCGGACCCACCGGCCCCGTCGACGAGCACCAGGCGCTCGCCGACCCGGGTGCGCCGTACCGTGACCGCGTGCCGGCCCACCGCACCGTCGACCACGACGACGTCGCCGACGGCGCACCCCACGAGCGCCGACCGCTCGACGAGGAAGTGCGGCAGCGTCATCCGGCCCGCCCGCAATCGATCATCGCGTCTTGAACGCGTCGCGGAGCTTTCCGAAGATTGAGCCGTCCGCCGGCGCGGTCACCCGGCCCTCCGGACGCTCCTCACCGCGCAGCACCGCGAGCCGGCGCAGCAACTCCTCCTGTTCGGCGTCCAGCCGGGTCGGCGTGCCAACCATGAGGTGCACGACCAGGTCACCCCGACCCGAGCCACGCAGGTGCGTCACGCCGAGACCGCGAAGGGTCACCGACTGCCCGGACTGCGCACCGCG
>JBOFJB010000085.1:0-4518 GCA_051650465.1 Dermatophilaceae bacterium
AACCCGCCGTGCTCGACGGCCACCTGGTACGCCCCGAGTTGTCCGTGCCGGCGCATCTCGGACTTGGTCGGCTTGCGCGTCCCGGTCTTGAGGTCGACCACCCGCACCCGCCCGTGTGCATCGACCTCGACCCGGTCGACGGTGCCGGTCACCTCGGCCCGGCCCAGGGCGACCCGCAGATCCTGTTCGGATGCCGCACGTCGCCATCCAGCGTCGCGCGCCTCGCGGACGTACTTGGCGAGGCGAGCGGTCATCATCTGTGCCTCGGCGAGCCGCCGCCGGGAAAGCCAGCCGGGCGGCATCCCCAGGCGGCCCCACCGGCGTTCCACTTCAGCGGCGTACCTGGCGGAGTCGACATCACCGAGGTCGTGGGCGATCTCGTGCACGAGGATGCCGACATCGGCCGCGCCGAGCGATGGGCCCTCGCCCCCACTGGTGCGCAGCAGCCACTGCAGCCCGCAGCGCCAGAACGCGTCGACCGCAGACGGCGACACCCGGACCGTGGCGCCCGGGGCCCGCCGGGGCCGGCGGTCGGTGACCTCGCGCAGCGCCCACCAGTGCGCCGGGTCGGCACCGCGGACCCCCTCATCGGCGAGCCGGGCCAAGGTGGCGACCGCGGCATCACGGACCATCCGGTCCGGGTGGAGCGCGCAACGCCGCACCTCACCGACCAGGCCGGGCAGGGTGAGCGGCCGGGGCACGTCGGTGAGCGGCCGAGGCCCGACCACCGGGTCGACGACGTCGAGGTACGGCGAGGGCTGGTCGTCGTCGCTGCGCACCGCGGTGACCACCAGCCGCCGGCGGGCCCGAGTGCAGGCAAGGTAGAACAGCCGGGTCTCGTCGTGACGCACCTGGGCACGGGCCGCCCGCGGGTCGGCATCCCGGCCAGTGACCACGTCGACGAGGTCGGCCGAGCCGAGTAGCGACCCGCGCAGCCGAAGATCGGGCCAGGCCCCCTCCTGGACCCCGGCGACGACCACCACGTCGGCGTCGACCCCCGCGGCCGCGGCCGGGGTGAGCACCGCGACGGCACGCCCCGCCGCGGCGCGCACGGCCAAGGTGTCGCCGGGCACGTCGTGCTGGAGCACATGGGCGAGGAAGTCGGCCGGGCGCGCGGCGGGCAGCCGGTCGGTGAACCGGGCGGCGGCATCGAACAGGCCGAGCACGGCGTCGAGATCACGGTCCGCTCGACCGCCGCCGACTCCGCCGGAGAGGGCGGCATCCCGCCACGGGCCGGAGAGCCGGGTCGCCGCCCACATCGACCACAGCACCTGTTCGACGTCGCTCCCGGCGCGCAGCGCGTCGACCGCAGCGGCGAGCACCCGCTGGACCCGCCGCGCCGGGGCCGCCTCGGGGCCGACCCGGTCGAGCACGGCCGGGAGCAGCACCGACTCGACGAGCAGGGCGTCGCTCGAGCGGCCGCCGCCATCGTCGAGCTCGACCCGCCGCAACGCGCGCCGCAGCCGACGCAGGCTGACCGCGTCGGCGCCACCGACCGGCGAGAGCAGGATGTCGACGACGGTGTCCGGGTCGAGGGCGCCTAGGGCATCGCCGACACCACCGCCAGCACCACGGTCGGCAGCGTTCGGATCGGCAGGGTCCGGATCGAGCCGGCGCGCTCCGGCGACGACGTCGAGGGCGCAGCGCAGCAGCGCAAGCAGTGGCTGCACCGCCGGCTCGTCACGGATGGCGATGTCGGCCACGGCAGTGTCGACCGGCACGCCCCACCGCTGCAGCGCTCGGCGCAACACCGCGGTGCGCGCCCCGCCGCGAACCACGACCGCCATCCGCGACCAGGGCACGGCGCGAAGCAGATGCTCCTCGCGAAGGAGCCCGGAGACGAAGGCGGCCTCCTGGGCGGCCGTGCGCAGCAGGTGCACCTCCACCGTGCCATCCGCAGACGCCGGAGCCGGCGACCGATGGGCCGTCCCGCCGACCACGCCGACATGCGACACCACCCGGCCAGCAGCCACCGACACCGCACCACCACACCGGTGACCGGTTCGGAGTACATGGGTCACGGCATCCGGCCAGGCCTCAGCGAGCAGGCGCGGGTCCGCACCCCGGAACGTCTGGCTGGCGGCATCCGGGTCGCCGAGCAGCAGGACGGGCACGGCGCCGGGCCCGGTGAGCGCATCGAGCAGGCGGCGCGCGGCCGGCGAGATCTCGTGCGCGTCATCGACGACGACGAGCCGCACCCGGGTGCGCACCCGGTGCAGCGCGTCCGCGTCGACGTCGAGCAGGTCGGCCGCGTCGCCGAGGATGGCGGCCGGGTCGTGCGCACCCGGCGCGGAGAGCGCGGTGACCTCGTCGTACTCGCGCAGGACCTGCGCGGCGGCCACCCACTCCGGACGGCCACACCGCTGACCGAGCCGGGCGAGGTCGGTCGGCGCCAGGCCCAACTCGACCGCGCGCATCAGCAGGTCACGCAACTCGGCACGAAACCCCCGAGTGGGCAGCGCCAGCGCCAGGGATGCCGGCCACGACGGCCCGGGGACGGCGCCCGAGGCGTGGCCGGCGAGCAGGTCGCGGAGCACGACGTCCTGCTCCGGCCCGCCGAGCAGCCGAGGCGGCGGGTCACCCCGCAGGGCGGCCGCCTCGCGCAGCAGACCGAAGGCGAAGGACTGGTGGCTGCGTGCCAGCGGCGTGGTGGACGTGCCGCCCAAGCGGGTGGTCACCGCGTCGCGCAGCCGCGCGGCGCTCCGTCGAGTCGGCGCGAGGAGCAGGCAGGAGTCGGTGGCTGCGCCCTCGGCCACCGCGCGGACGACCCGCTCGACAGCGATGGTGCTCTTGCCGGTACCCGGTGCGCCGACCACCCGCACGACCGGCGCATCATCGGCCACCGCGGCAGCCTGCGCGGCGTCGAGCACGACGGGCTGGGCCGCCGTGGAGGCGGCACGGTAAAGGGCGAGCACGGCCGTCATCCCACCACGGCGCCCTGACACCGCGAACCAGGTGCGGATGCAGCCGCTCGGCTCAGTAGGTGGCCAGAGCCGGGTCGATGTCACGGACCCAGGCGAGTACCCCGCCCGCCACGGTGACCGCGTCGACCCCGCGGCGACGGAGGAGGTCGACCGCCTCGGCCGAGCGACCGCCGGACTTGCAGTAGACGTAGACCCGCCCGACCGGCGGCGCCTCGCCGTCGCGGATGCGCTGGACGGGCAGGAGCACCGAACCGGGGATGCTCACGACTTCGCTCTCGCCGGGTTCTCGCACGTCGAGGAGCACGAAGTCGGTGACGCCCTCGTCGCGGTCGCCGAGCAGGGCGGCCAGCTCACCGACCGTCACGGCCGGCCGCTCTCCCGCGGGTTCAGGCGCATCCCGCCGCGTCAGGGTGGTGGACCCCCAGGACTTCGCAGCAACGCCCTGAGCGGACGGTTCCACTGTCGCCCAGCCGAGCTCCCGTGTCGGATCGGCACCGGTACCGCACACCCGGCACGCCGGGTCGGCGCGCGCCGGCAGCGTGTCCCAGGTCTGCCGCCACGCGTCGTGCACGAGCAGCCGCCCGACCAGCGGCTCCCCGGCGCCGGTGACCAGTTTGACGGCCTCGGTGGCCATCACCGACCCCACGCTGGCGCACACCGACCCGAGCACCCCGCCCACCGCGCACGACGGCACCGCGCCGGGCGGTGGCGGCACCGGAAACACGCACGCGTAGCACGGCCCCTTCCCCGCCCACCACACCGCGACCTGACCGTCGAACCGGTACACCGACCCCCACACGTGCGGCACCCCGAGCCGGGCGCACGCGTCACCCACGACGTATCGGGTACCGAAGTTGTCGGCACCGTCGAGCACCACGTCGTAGTCGGCCACCAGGCCCATCGCCGTCCCGGCGTCGAGGCGTACCGGATGAGCCACCACCTCGGTGAGCGACGTCATCCGGCCGACGGCGTCGCGTGCCGACGCCACCTTGGGGCGCCCGACATCGACGTCGCCGTGCAACACCTGCCGCTGGAGGTTGGTGACCTCGACGACGTCGTCGTCGGCCACACCGATCGTGCCGACTCCGGCGGCCGCGAGGTACATCACCGCTGGTGACCCGAGCCCGCCGGCACCGACCACGAGGATCCGCGCCGCGCGCAGCCGGCGCTGCGCGTCGGCACCCATCCCAGGAAGCAGCAGGTGCCGTGCGAAGCGGGTGCGCTCACCCGCGGTGAGTTCCGGGCCGGGTGGCACCAGCGGCGTTCGCGCCATCCTGGCAACGTAGCACCGGGCCGGTCGTCGGCCGACTGAACGGCCGCGCGCCCGTCAGCGGATGACGAGCCCTCCCCCGCCGCCTTTCGTAGGATGGCCAGTCAGCCCGGACCCCTGACGAAGGACTCCTGATGACCAGCACCGGCGCCGTCGGCGTGCACGGCCAGCGGATGCCGCGCAGCGAGCGCCGCGCGCAGTTGCTCGAGTCCGCCCAGGCGGTGTTCGTCCAGTACGGGTACCACGCGGCCGCGATGGACGAGATCGCCGACCGTGCCGGCGTGTCCAAACCTGTTCTCTACCAGCACTTCCCCGGCAAACTCG
>JBOFJB010000086.1:0-3161 GCA_051650465.1 Dermatophilaceae bacterium
CCGACCGAGCCGGCCGTGCCGGCGTCGAGCGCGGTATGGACCGCCCACACCCGGTCGCGGCCGAGCAGCACCGCGGCGAGGACGAGCACCAGTCCGAGTCCGAGCAGCAGGCCGGCTCCCGCCAGACCTGGCCGAAGCGCGCGCCGGATGACGTCGGGCAGGACCTGACGGCGCAGCGCCGGACCTGCCGTGCCAGGGTCGTCGCGGATCTGGCGGCGCACCACGAGCGCTGCACTGGCGAGCGGTACGGCCGCGACCGGGAGCAGCAGGCTCGGCAGGGTCGGGACGAGCGGACCACGAGCCGCGAACACGGCCGCCGCTCCCGCGACGAGGGCGTACCCGACCCACCACCCCAGCAGCGCGACCGCGAGACCCCGCGGCACCAGGCCGAGTGAGTAGGAACTGTCGAGATCGGCATCGGCCACCCCTCGTCGAGCGCCCGCCGTGGCGAGCAGAACCAGCGCGGCCGACCCGAGGAGTGGCACGACGGACACGGTCCCGCTCGCGGTGGCGAGATGGGCACCGCCGGCCAGCATCCACAACGCTGCGCCGACCGGCGCAGCATCGACGGCCGAGCCGGTGGCCCGGGGATCCGCGGCCACGATGACCATGCTGGGCCCGACCACAAGAAGGAGCGAACCGAGCGCGGTGGCGGCGCCGGTCACCATCGGACGGTACGACGAGGTCTCCGGCGCCTCCGCGGTCGTGCTGCCAGACCCGCCGGAGCGGGGGCTCGACGAGCGGGTGCGGTCGATGAGCGTCATCATCGACAGTCTCGCCGACCGGGCCCGGTGACTGTCGTCAAGTCGGCGCGGACACGCCGTCGGTGTTCACCGCGCGTCTCGCGCTCGTCCCGACAAACCCCCCGCAGTGTCGCGGCACCGGCCACCGATCGCCCGGGGGAATCGCCGCTGAGCGCCGGCCGGCCCGGCGCTCAGCGCAACGCCGTGTGGGACTGCATGACCTCCCGCATCAGGGCGGCCGTCTCGGACGGCGTCCGGCCGACCTTGACACCGGCGGCCTCGAGGGCCTCCTGCTTGGCCTGTGCAGTGCCCGAGGAACCGGACACGATCGCCCCGGCATGGCCCATCGTCTTCCCCTCCGGCGCGGTGAAACCCGCGACGTAACCGACCACCGGCTTTGTGACGTGGTCGGCGATGTAGGCGGCGGCCCGCTCCTCGGCATCCCCGCCGATCTCGCCGATCATGACGATCGCGTCGGTGTCGGGGTCGGCCTGGAACGCCTCGAGGCAATCGATGTGCGTAGTGCCGATCACTGGGTCGCCACCAATCCCGACCGCGGAGGAGAAGCCGAAGTCACGGAGCTCGTACATCATCTGGTACGTCAAGGTCCCCGACTTGGAGACCAGCCCGATGCGCCCGGCACCGGAGATGTCGGCCGGGATGATGCCGGCATTGGATTGCCCCGGGCTGATCAGGCCAGGGCAGTTGGGCCCAATGATCCGCGTCGTCCCCCGTTCAGTCGCGTACGTGTGGAACTCCGCCGTGTCCTTGACCGGGACGCCTTCGGTAATCACCACGCAGAGCGGGATGCCGGCGTCGACCGCCTCGACGACTGCCGCCTTCGTGTGCGCGGCCGGAACGAAAACCACCGAGACGTCGGCGCCGGTGGCGGCCATCGCCTCGGCGACGGTGCCGAACACCGGCACGTTCACCCCACCCTCGAACGCCACGGTGGTACCCGCCTTGCGCGGGTTGACCCCGCCGACGACGGCGGTGCCCGAGCGCAGCATCCGCTCGGTGTGCTTCATGCCCTCGGAACCGGTCATGCCCTGGACGACGACCGTGGAGTCGGCGGTGAGGAAGATTGCCATGAGTGTCGTGTCTCTCTTCTGTGGCGCTCGGGGTGGGGCGGTCAGTTCTGGGCGGCCAACTCGGCGGCCCGGCGGGCGGCGCCGTCCATGGTGGCCTCGATGATGACCCGGGGGTGGTCCCGCTCGGCGAGGATGCGCCGACCTGCCTCCACGTTGTTGCCATCGAGCCGGACGACGAGCGGCCGGTCCTCCTCCGCGCCGAGGGCATCGAGGGCGCCGACGATGCCGGTGGCCACCTGGTCGCAGGCGGTGATGCCACCGAAGACGTTGACGAACACGCTCTTCACCTGCGGGTCGGAAAGGATGACGTGCAGCCCGTTTGCCATGACCTCGGCCGACGCGCCGCCACCGATGTCGAGGAAGTTCGCGGGCCGCTGGCCGCCGAGGTCGGCCCCAGCCTGGGCGACGACGTCAAGGGTGCTCATCACGAGGCCCGCACCGTTGCCGATGACGCCGACCGAGCCGTCGAGTCTGACGTAGTTGAGGCCCTTCTCCTTCGCGGCGGCTTCGAGCGCGTCGGTGGCGCCGGTGTCGGCGAGCGCCTCGTGATCCGGATGCCGGAAGGCGGCGTTGGCGTCGAGCGAGACCTTGCCGTCGAGCGCAAGGATCGCGCCCTCCTCGGTCTGTACCAGAGGGTTGACCTCGACGAGCGTGGCGTCCTCGTCGCGGTACACCTGCCACAGCGTGCGGATGACGGGAGCGACCTTCGCCGCGGTGTCGGCGTCGAAGCCCGCCGCGTCGACGATCTCACGGGCCTTGGCTTCATCGATGCCGGCGATGGGGTCGACCCGGACCTTGGCGAGCGCGTCGGGCCGTTCGACGGCGAGCTGCTCGATGTCCATCCCGCCCTCGACACTGCACATCGCGAGGTAACTTCGGTCAGCCCGGTCGAGAAGCAGCGAGAAGTAGTATTCCGCGGCGATGCGCGCGCCCTCGGCGATCATCACCCGGTGGACAGTGTGGCCCTTGATGTCCATGCCGAGGATGGCGCGTGCGTGCTCCTCGGCCTCGGCGGGGGTTCGGGCCACTTTGACCCCTCCGGCCTTACCTCGCCCGCCGGTCTTCACCTGGGCCTTGACGACGGTGACTCCACCGCTGGCTGCGCCGACCCGTTCGGCGGCAGCGCGCGCCTCCTCCGGTGTGGTGGCGACCGCGCCGCCGAGCACAGGTACACCGTGCTTCTCGAACATGTCACGGGCCTGGTACTCGAAGAGGTCCACGTCTCGCCCTCGTCCTCACTGTCAGCGCCGTCCGGACTCTTGGTCGCCCGGCGGGTTCGGGTCGAAACCCTAGTGCCGGGCGCGGAGGCGCCACGACCCGGACCGGT
>JBOFJB010000087.1:0-1770 GCA_051650465.1 Dermatophilaceae bacterium
CTCGTCATCAGTCTGTCCATCGTCGGGTCCATCACCACGAGAAACCCGGACACGACGTTCGATGCCACCACGGCGATCGCCCGGCTGACGAGCGAGTACGAGGTGATGGTCGTGCCCAAGAACTCGCCGTACAAGACGCTGGACGACTTCGTCGACGACTGGAAGGACAGGCCCAAGGAGGTCGCGATCGCGGGTTCGACGCCGGGAGGGGTGGATTCGCTGATGGTGGGCGAGCTCGCCGACCGGGTGGGGGTCAGACCGTCCGACATCAACTACACCGGCTACCAGGGCGCCGGAGCGCTGTCGCCGCCGCTGCTCTCCGGGAAGGTGGCGGTGGCCGTCGAAGGCGTCGCCGAGCTGTCCGGCCTGATCGGCTCCGGCACCGTGCGTCCCTTGGCCGTGTCGTCGGAGGACCGGCTGGGCGTCGTCGACGCGCCGACGTTCCGCGAGCAGGGCTTCGACGTGGTGGTCGCCAACTGGCGGGGTGTCGTCGCGCCCAAGTCGATCTCGAACGCCGAACGGTCGGCGATCATCGACTTCTTCGAGCTGGTGCGTGGCGCGGAGGGTTGGCGAAAGGCGTTGGTCATCAACGGCTGGGAGGATCAGTACATGGCGGGGGACGAGTTCACCCGGTACATCGCGAGCGAACAGGATCGCACCACCCGGATCCTCACCGATCTCGGCCTCGCCGGGCAGTGACCGTACCGAGGGGCGCGGTTCGGCGCAGCATGGGACGGAATCCGGCCGGTCATGGTGTCGCAGGGCACGGAGCGAGGTACAGCGCCGACAACCGGGCGACCCGCACCGTGACCGAGAACGGCTGGTCGTTCCACGGATGGTGCTCGGCCTCGAGCAGACGGCCGGCCTGGCTCGGCGAGCTGTGCTCGTCGAACCCGCTGGTGTCGAGTGCGACCTCCCAGCAGCCGGCGCGGGGCACTCCGATACGGACCCGCTCCTTGTCCTCGCCGCTGTAGTTGACCACGACGGCCAGCACGTCGCCCCGGTCGCCGTCGCGCTCGGAGAAGCGGACGAAGGAGAGCAGGTTGCCGGTGGCGTCGTCGGCGTCGAGCCACCGGAACCCGGCGGACTCGGCGTCCAGGGCCCACATCGCCGGATGCGCCCGGTAGAGCGCGTTGAGCTCCTTCACGAGGTTGTGCACCCGGTAGTGCGATGGGTGGTCGAGCAGCCACCAGTCGAGCGAGCTCGAGTCGGCCCACTCGGCGGTCTGGGCGAACTCGCACCCCATGAAGAGCAGCTGTTTGCCAGGGTGCGCCCACATGTAGGCGAGGAAGGCCCGCACCGTCGCCAGCTGCTCCGGCAGCGACCCCGGGATCTTGTTCACGAGCGAGCCCTTGCCGTGGACCACCTCGTCATGGCTGATCGGCAGCAGGAAGCTCTCGTTGAAGGCGTACATGAGCGAGAAGGTCAGCAGGCCGTGGTGGTACTGCCGGTGTACCGGCTGCTCGTGCAGGTACCGGAGCGTGTCGTTCATCCAGCCCATGTTCCATTTGAGGCCGAACCCGAGGCCGCCGACATCGGTGGGCCGGGTGACGTCGGGCCACGACGTCGACTCCTCGGCGATGGTGACCACCCCCGGGACGCGCTTGTAGGCAGTGGCATTGGCCTCCTGAAGCAGGGTGATCGCCTCGAGGTGCTCTCGCCCGCCGTGCACGTTGGGGACCCACTCGCCGTCACGACGGGAGTAGTCGAGGTAGAGCATCGAGGCGACGGCGTCGACCCGCAGGCCGTCGATGTGGAACTCCTCGAGCC
>JBOFJB010000088.1:0-9050 GCA_051650465.1 Dermatophilaceae bacterium
GGGCCGCTGACGATCAGCGTGTCGTGCGCGGACACTTTGGTCGATGGCACCGCGTAGGTGAAGGCCTGGTCCGGTGGTTTGACCCCGACGACGGTGACGCCGTACTTGCTGCGGATGGCGCTCTGCTCGAGCGTGAACCCGATGGCCTCGCTGGGTGGACGCATCTTGACGATGGCGAATCCGTCGTCGAACTCGATGTAGTCCTGCATCCGTCCGCCGACCAGGTGGGCGACACGACGGCCGGTGTCGGCCTCGGGGCGCACGATGTGATGGACGCCGATGCGGTCGAGGATGCGGGCATGCTCGGGCGAGAGTGCCTTTGCCCAGATGTTCCGCACCCCGGCGTCGACGAGGTTCGCCGCCGCCAGCACCGACGCCTCGACCGAGGAGCCGATCGCGACGACGGCGATGCCGTACCGGTGCGCCTTCGCGCCGCGGATCACCTCGACCTCACTCGCGTCGCCGTGGATGACCGAGTCCAGCCGGCCGAGAAACTTCTCGGCGAGCAGGCCGTCCCGCTCGATGACGGTCACCCGGTGGCCCAGCCGGCTCAGTTCGAGCGCGGCCGCGGCGCCGAACCGTCCGAGCCCCACGACGAGAACCTGGTCGTCGGTACGGCTGCTCCTGGCCATGTGCCTCTCCGGGTCGAGCGGATGACGTTGGCGCGACGTCCTCGGTCGGGGCAAGCCTGCCACGGCGGGCCGGCAGGTAACGTGCGAGGTATGGCCGTGCGGACGAGCGTCATCTGGGACGACGGGCTCACCGCCTATGACTTCGGCCCGCAGCACCCGATGCGTCCGGTGCGTCTGGACCTCACCACCCGGCTGGCTCGCTTGCTTGGCGTGCTCGATGAGGTGGCCTTGCTGGCACCTAGCGCGGCATCGGACGAGACCTTGGCGACCGTGCACGACCCGGCGTACATCGCGGCGGTGCGCTTGGCGTCGGACGACCCTCGGGCAGCCGACCTTCGTCATGGGCTCGGCACCGACGACGACCCGGCGTTCCGCGGTATGCACGAGGCGTCCGCGCGGGTGGTGCAGGGCACGGTCGAGGCGTGCCGGGCGGTATGGGAGAGGCGGGCGGAGCACGGCGTCAACTACTGCGGGGGGCTGCATCATGCGATGCGCGCCCAGGCCAGCGGCTTCTGCATCTACAACGATGTCGCGGTCGGCATCCAGTGGCTTCTCGACGCCGGGGTGGAGCGGGTCGCCTACGTCGATGTCGACGTGCACCATGGCGACGGGGTCGAGCGGCTGTTCTGGGATGACCCCCGGGTGTTGACCGTTTCGCTGCACGAGACCGGCCGGCACCTGTTTCCCGGCACTGGGTGGCCGAGCGATGTCGGCGGCCCCGGCGCGCAAGGGTCGGCGGCTAACGTGGCGCTCCCGCCGGGCACGGCGGATGCCGGGTGGCTGCGGGCTCTCGACGCCGTGGCACTTCCGCTGGTGCGCGCGTTCGCCCCGCAAGTGTTGGTCACCCAACATGGCTGCGACACCCATCTTGACGACCCTCTTGCCCATCTCGCCCTGACTGTCGACGCGCAGCGTCGCGCCCACGAGACATTGCATGACCTGGCCCATGAGGTGTGCGACGGGCGGTGGGTGGCGCTCGGCGGCGGTGGGTACGAGTTCGTCGGCGTGGTGCCGCGGTCCTGGGCGCATCTGACGGCGATCGCGGCGCATGTTCCGGTTGACCCGGCCACTCCGGTGCCACGGGAGTGGCGGGCCCACGTTCAGCGGCTGTTTGGTCGGCCGGGCCCGTGGCGGATGGGGGACCTGCCGGCGGAGCGCCTGCCGATTTCGGTGACGCCGTGGCACACCGGTTATGAGCCCGCTGACCCGCTTGACGCGGCGGTCATCGCGACCCGGCTCGCCGTTTTTCCCAACCACGGTCTGGATCCGTACCTCGATTGACGGCGAGCCGGGCTGCACCAGCGGACCGTTGTCGTCGGGTCGGCCGGAGTGGCCTCGGATGAAGTTGTCGATTCTCTTCCCCAGTCGTCACAACTGCCCCTATGGTTGCGTGAGCACGTCGCAGGGAGCCAGCCGGAGCGTTCCGGCGCTGCGTGCGAGCAGAAGATCGAGGTCAGGATGACTACGGATCGTGAGTTCGGCGAGGTCCGTTTTCTCACCGTCGCCGAGGTCGCCGCGATCATGCGCGTCTCGAAGATGACGGTGTACCGCATGGTCCATGCCGGGGATCTGCCGGCCATCCGGGTCGGGCGTTCGTTCCGCGTTCCCGAGGATGAGGTACACGCCTACCTCCGGGGCTCCTTCGTCGACACTGCCTGAGCGGCGCCTTCGACGTCTTCCTAGCGGCGTCGTGAACGGTTCGCCCCTCGCGCCGACTCGGCCGGTTTTCGGGGGGTGGCCGCCCGCCGGTATGGTGGGCCGCCGCGCACCAATCACCGAGCACGAGTCACGTCAGGATGTTTCATGGGTTCAGTCATCAAGAAGCGGCGCAAGCGGATGGCGAAGAAGAAGCACCGCAAGTTGCTGCGCAAGACGCGCCACCAGCGGCGCAACAAGAAGTGACGCTATCGGGCGCGTAACCGACGGCCCCCGGCCTCTGGCCAGGGGGCCGTTTGTCGTAGATGCGGATGCAAGCCGGCTACGGCTACGGCTACGGCTCCGGTTCGGGAGCGAACTAGCCAGGCGTTCATCACCTGCTCGGCCGGATGACGACCGCTCCGGCGGCGGCGGGTCGATCATCGCGCGTGGTTCTGCCCTGACGGGGTGGTCGGCCACTCGGTAGGGTGGTGCTCTGCGGGGCAGGTAGCGCCAACGGGAAAGGAGCGTCGTGGCTGGCGTAGTGCTCGTCACGGGGGTTTCCCGGTACCTCGGTGGTCTGCTCGCCCGGCGCCTCGTTGACCGTCCCGGTGTCAAGCGGGTGGTGGGGGTCGACGTCATCCCGCCACCGAACCCGCTTCCGGGGGTCGATTTTGTGCGCGCCGACATCCGCAACCCGATGATCGGCCGGGTCATCGAGACCCACGGTGTCGCCACCGTCGTGCACATGAACGTCATCGCTACGCCAACCTTCGTCGGCGGTCGCACGCCACAGAAGGAGATCAACGTCATCGGCACGATGCAACTGCTCGCAGCGTGCCAGCGCTCGGCGACGGTCCGGCGTCTCGTGGTCAAGTCCTCGGCCGCGGTGTACGGCTCGACACCTCGTGACCCGGCGATGTTCACCGAGGAGACGAGCGCCAAGCGCACGCCGTCGGGTGGGTTCGGCAAGGACTCGATCGAGGTCGAGGGCTATGTCCGCGGTTTTGCGCGACGGCGGCCCGACATCAACATCCTGATGCTCCGGTTTGCGAATATTATTGGTCCGCGTATTCGCACCTCGATCACGGATTACTTCAATCTTCCCGTCGTGCCGGTCCCGTTGGGCTTCGACGCCCGGATGCAGTTCATGCACGAGGACGACGCTCTCGATGCCATGGTCGGTGCGACCGAGGGCGAACACGTCGGAGTGGTCAACCTCGCCGGTGACGGCGTGCTGACGGTGCTCCAGGCCGCTGCGCTGGTTGGCCGGCTCGTGATCCCGGTACCGCTCGGCGCGGCTGGTGTGGTCGGTGGGGTCACCAGGCGGCTCGGCTTGGCCGACTTCTCTCCTGACCAAATGTCGTTCCTCGCATTCGGCCGCGGTTTGGACACCACCAAGATGCGCAGCGTGCTCGGCGTCGAACCGCGGTTCACCTCGCGCGCCGCTTTCGAAGACTTCGCGCGCACCGTGGGCCCGGCGGTGCCCGCCGCGTCGGTGCTCACCGATGCCGTCGGTGGTGTGGTCGGCACGGCCGCCCAGGTCGTGCAGGGCGCTGGCGGGCCGGGCCGCTGATGGCCCGGCGCAGCAGTCTCGCGACGGGTGCGGCGCGAGCCTCCGGTGAGCGCGCCCGCCGAAAGGCCACCCCGCTGATCGGGGCCGACCCGGTCGATCCCACCACCGTGCCCGCCGGCCCTGGGTCGGATGAGGGGCCGCTCGCGCCGCGCCGAGCCCGCCCGGCTGAGCCGACGCCTGATGGCGAGCCGCGCGCGGCACGGTCGCCGCACCGACCGTCCCCGCGGGTGACCAGTACTCCGTCGCCGAAGGCCACGAACCAGGCGGGGGAGCGCAGCAGGCGGACCCGGCTGACCCCGCGGCAGAAGGCGGCTCGTGACCGCGCGCAGCGGCGGCCCTATCTCCGGGTCGCCGAGCCGCCGTCCGAGCCGCTTTCCGACCCGCCGCCTGACCCGACGATCACCGGTGCGGGCGCTAGTGCTGGGGCTCCCTTCCCGGATATCGCCGACCTGGTCGAGGGTCTGGTCGCCGTCCTGAAGGTCGCGGCCCAGGCTGCCGGGGTCTCACCTGTGGATGCCGAGCGCCAGGTGGCCCGGCTGCTCGCATACGTGCGCCGGCGCCTCGACGGTGACTATGACGTCGACGAGTTCGGCTACGACGCCGAGTTCACTGAGACGGTGTTCTATCCGCTGCTGCGCCCGCTGTACCGGCACTGGTTCCGGGTCGAGGTCCGCGGTGTGGAGAACATCCCAGCCGATGGCGGAGCCCTGGTGGTGTCGAATCACTCAGGCACCATCGCCGTCGACTCGCTGATGGTCCAACTCGCCATCCACGACGAGCATTCACGGCATCGGGTGATGCGGGCTCTTGGCGCAGACCTGGTTTTCCAGACGCCCTTCGTCGGCGCTGTTGCACGGCGGTCGGGCTCGACGCTGGCGACGACCGAGGATGCCGAACGGCTGCTCGCGCGTGGTGACTTGGTCGGGGTGTTCCCCGAGGGGTTCAAAGGCACGGGGAAGCCGTTCAGCGAGCGGTACAAACTGCAGCGCTTCGGCCGAGGTGGCTTTGTCTCCGCGGCACTCAGGGCGGGTGTTCCGATCGTGCCGTGCTCGGTGGTCGGCGCCGAGGAGATCGCGCCGATCTTGGGCAACATGAGTACGGTGGCCCGTCTTCTCGGCGTTCCGTACGCGCCGATCACGCCGACGTTTCCCTGGCTGGGCCTCCTCGGCCTGGTCCCGCTTCCGAGTAAGTGGATCATCGAGTTCGGCACCCCCGTCGCGACCGACACCTTTCAGCCCGGCGCTGCTGACGACCCGATGCTCGTGTTCGATCTCACCGACCAGGTTCGCGAAAGCATCCAGCAGACGCTGTACACCCTGCTCGTGCAGCGCCGATCGGTGTATTTCTAGCCGTGTCCGATGGGCCGGATCACTACGCTGCGGCGCGCGGCGCGACCGCAGCGCGCATCACGTTGGTGACTCGGGCGGGGTGTCATCTGTGCGTCGCCGCCCGGCAGACCGTGGCCCGAGTCGCAGACGACCTCGGCATTCACTGGACCGAGGTCGATGTCGACGCCGACCCGGACCTTCGCCGGCGATGGTCTGATGAGGTGCCGGTGACGCTGGTCGACGGTCGACAGCACGACTATTGGCGAGTGGACGAGAAGCGGCTGCGCGCCGCCCTCGCCCAACCGCCGAGCCCAGCGCTGTGAGGCCGTCGCCACCTGCCCCCGGGGAGTCGGACGGGATCCTCGGAGACCGGGCTTATCACACGCCGGGCGACTAGTGCTCACAGGGTCCACGTCGACTTTGTGCAGGCATTCACAAGAACGTACTCTGGGCGACGGAGCACTTTTCCCGCGGGCGCAGGTCTCTCGCTCCTCCCTCTCCGGGTCCGCGGACATGGAAGGAGTCGGTGACGCCGCGTGTCCACCGCAGCAGTTGCCCGCCGGGATCTCCCGGCGGCGTCGGTGGCCCGCCTCCCCGGGTACCTCAGGGCCCTCACCGGGCTGGCGAGAATGGGCGTGCCGTCGGTCAGTTCCGAGGAACTCGCCAGCAACGCCGGAGTCTCCTCGGCGATGCTCCGCAAGGACCTGTCCCATCTCGGCTCCTATGGCGTCCGGGGTGTCGGATATGACGTCGAGCGGCTGGCGTCCGAGATCACCGCGGTCCTCGGCCTGACCCAGGATTGGCCGGTCGCCATTGTCGGCATGGGCAACCTGGGCCGGGCACTGGCGGCCTACCGGGGTTTCGCCGAACGGGGTTTCCACGTCGTCGCGCTCCTTGATGGTGACCCTCGGGTGGTCGGTGACGACATCGCGGGACAGCAGGTTCGTCCGATGGCCGACCTTCCCGACCTGGTGCGCGAGCAGGGCCTGGCGATCGGAGTCATCGCCACCCCCGACGAGGGCGCCCAGGATGCCTGCGACGAACTCGTCGCTGCCGGAGTCCGTTCAGTTCTCAACTTCGCGCCGGCGGTGCTCGTCGTCCCTGACGGGGTTGTCGTCCGAAAGGTCGACCTCTCGACCGAGCTGCAGATCCTCGCCTTTCACGGTCAGCGCGTCATCGACCCGGTGCCGGTTCCCGAGGCGGTGCTGCCGTGAGCCTGGTCGTCCTCGGCGTGTCCCATCATGGGGCCCCACTGCCGCTGCTCGAGTCGGTCGCGCTCGATGCCGAAGCTCGGGCCCGTCTTGAAGCCATCGTGCTGCGCTCGGAGCACGTGGGTGAAGCCGTGGTGGTTTCCACCTGCAACCGCACCGAGGTCTACGCCGAGACACTCACCTTCCATGGCGCGGTGACTGACCTGACCGCCGCGCTCGACGACGTCACCGGTGTGGAGCGCGGCATCCTGCAGCCACACCTGTATGTGCACTATGAAGACCGCGGCATCGCGCATCTCTTCGCGGTCGCCGCAGGTCTGGACTCGATGGCCGTCGGTGAGGGGCAGATCGTCGGCCAGGTGCGGCGGGCCCTGGCCCAGGCCCAGGCCCACGGTCATGTCGGTCCTGCGCTGAACGCCGTTCTCCAGCAGGCACTCCGGGTGGCCAAGCGGGTGCACACCGACACTGGGATCGACGGCGTGAGCGGCTCACTGGTTCAGGCGGGCCTGACCCGGGCCAGCGCGGCTCTAGGTCCACTCGCCGACCTCGCGGTGCTTGTCGTCGGGGCCGGTGGGATGGGCTCGCTGGCGGCGACGGTGGCAGCGCGTGAGGGTGCCCGGACGATCACCGTGGTCAACCGCAACGACGTCCGCGCGCGCGGTGTCGCGGCCCGGATCGCTGGGAGTGCCCGTCCGTTCGGCGATCTCGAGCAGGCCCTGAGCGAGGCCGATGTCGTCGTGTCGTCAACCGGTGCACCGGGCCGGGTGATTACCGTCGACGCCGCCCGCCGTGCTTCGGCAGGGCGCCTCGGTCGGCCGCAGGTCTATATCGACCTCGCCCTACCGCACGATGTCGACCTCGATATCGCAGCGTTGCCCGGCGTCGTGCGGATCGGCTTGGCCGAGCTCGGTGACGACCTTGCGGCTGCCGGTGCTACACCGCAGGTCGCCGTGGCCCGCGACCTGGTCACCGCTGAGGTCGCTGCCTATCTCACCGGTCGCGCAGCGACGGAGGTCGCCCCGACCGTGACGGCCCTGCGCAGCCGGGCCGGTCAACTCGTCGACGACGAGTTGCGGCGTCTGGAGCGGCGCACCCCCGGTATGGGGGCGGCGGACCGGGCCGAGGTACGCAAAGCGGTAGAGCGGGTTGTTGACAAGTTGCTCCACACTCCCACCGTCCGGGTCAAGGAACTCGCTCGGGAGGGTCAAGGCGGTAGTTATGCCCGCGCGCTCTCCGAATTGTTCGACCTCGATCCGAGGGACATTTCTCTGGTCTCGGCACCGTCCCAACTCCCGGAGTTCGCTCGGCTCGGGGACCGCGGAGGTGACGTCCAGTGACGACCCTGCGTCTGGGTACCCGCCGTTCACCCCTGGCCATTGCCCAGTCGACCTGGGTTGCTGATCGGCTGCGCGCGGCGGGCCGAACCGTCGAGTTCGTCGAAGTCAGCACCACGGGCGACCGTGACCGCACGACCCCGCTCGCCGCCCTTGGTGGAACGGGTGTCTTCGTTTCGGCGTTGCGTGAGGCCCTCCTCGACGGGCGGGTCGACCTCGCCGTGCATTCGCTGAAGGACCTCCCCACCGCGCCCGACCCCCGGATCTCCATTGCTGCTGTCCCAGTCCGTGCGGACCCTCGGGACGCCCTGGTCGCCCGTGAGGGTCGCACTCTCGGAGAGCTCCCCGCTGGAGCCACAGTCGGCACCGGCTCCCCGCGCCGGGCGGCACAGCTCGCCGCGCTCGGGCTGGGAGTCGAGGTGGTCGGCATCCGCGGCAATGTCGACACTCGGCTGCGTGCGGTGGCCGACGGACGCGTGGATGCCGTAGTGCTCGCGGCTGCCGGCCTGCGTCGCCTCGGCCGGCTCGGCGAGGCGACTGAACTGCTCGACCCGCTGCAGATGCTGCCAGCTCCGGGTCAGGGCGCTCTCGCGGTCGAGGTCCGTGCCGACGACTCGGCGACCGCCGCCGTTGTCGCCGATCTCGACGACGCCGATTCTCGTACCGCAGTGACCGCCGAGCGCGCTCTGCTCGCTGCGCTGGAGGCCGGCTGTTCGGCGCCGGTTGGTGCGCTCGGTGAGGTCGTCGACGGACCGGATGGCGCCGAACTATCACTACGCTCCATCGTGGCCGCCACCGACGGTTCGGGGGAACTGCGGCGGAGCCTCACGGCGTCGCCCGCCGAGCCCGCCGACCTCGGACGCCGGCTCGCCGCTGTTCTCCTCGCTGATGGCGCGGCCGACCTCGTCGTGCCCACATTCCCGACCGCCGACCGATCCCAGATACCGGAGCGTGCCCTGTGAGCCTCTCGCGCTCGTCCACCCCGTCCACCCCGCGCGTGCCTGCGCGGGTTGCTTTCGTCGGCGCAGGCCCAGGCGACCCGGGCCTGCTCACTGTGCGCGGCGGCGAGTTGCTCGGCACGGCCGACGCCGTCGTCATCGACCAGGTCGCTCGCGACGCGGTGGTCGAGCGGTGGTGCCGCCCCGAGGTCGACGTCGTCGACGCGGGGCACGGCGACCACGGTGAGCAACTCACCCACGCTGCACGGGCCAAACTCGTCGTCAAGGCGGCCAAGGCGCACTCCGGTGGGTTGGTGGTGCGTCTCATGGATGGCGACCCGGCGATGTTCAACGGATTGGCCGAGGAGGCTCAAGCCTGCGCCAAGGCCGGCATCT
>JBOFJB010000089.1:0-3066 GCA_051650465.1 Dermatophilaceae bacterium
GCTGGCTCCGCCTCGATCTCTGGGTTCAGTCGGATCAGCGCGGCCTTCACCGCACCTTCCAGCAGCACCTCGTCGGGACGGCGTGGAAGCTCGTTGCCCGGCACGAACTGGACGTCGATCGACTTCACCAGATCACGGATGAAGTCACGGACTGAGTTCGCCTCGTTGAACAGGGCCATCAGTCGCCTCCGAAGCCTGCAGTCAGAATTGCAGCTTTCACGCCGCGCAAAGCGGCGGCCTCGGCAAGTACGCCGTCTCGCGCATCGCCCAAGGCTCGATAAGTGGCGCCGACTCGCACTTCAGCTTCGGGTGAGAGATCCGGGAAGGCGACGGCGCCGATGATCTGTTGGTTCAAAGACGGAACGACACCGCCGTTGCTCAGGAGCGCAAGGCTAGTCTCGGCCAGAACAGCAAGCAGGTACTCGGGATCGACTCCGTGTGGTCGGACGACTAGGTGATTTTCGTCCACGAGTGCAGGCGACGCGAGAGCCCGTCGTCGATCAAGGTGAATTGCAGCACCGACACGAGCGGTCACCACGGTGCCGGGCGGTAGAACATCGGCGCCCAGTGCAGCGACGTCTTCTGCGGTCACCCACCCACCGGGATTCGTCAGGTACCGCTCATTTCCTTGTCGATCGAGGTCGGCAACCTTAAAGAAGGGGATGTCTCCCGCTCGCCGGTCCTGAATCCCCTTCGGGTAGTTCTGGCCGTTACGGACGGTCGCGACGTCGCGCACGCGCTTTGATTCCTGGTGCATGTCGCGAAGATCCGAGACAAGCGCGGACGCGGTGATCTTGAGGTCGGCCGCCAACGTCTCCAGCCGAAGGCGGTGGCGCTCGATGGCCCAGAGGAGTTCGGCGATGCGCTTCTGCTCGTCGAGGGGAGGGAGGTCGAACTCGAAGTCGGCGAGGTCACGCCAGTTGGTGCGCGGGGACAGGGAGCCGGCCGAAGTGTCGAGGGCGTGGTCGAAGAACTGGTTGGACTGAACGAGGAACGGGAGGAATTCGCCGAGCATCTGTGTCTCGTCTGCCTCGAAGGTGTAGATGTCACCGGAGCAGATGGCATCGAACTCGGCGTATGCAACCTTGCGCTGGTAGGCGCGGCGCTTGCCGAAGAGCGTCTGACCCGGCTTCACTCGGCGGGTGAACGTGGTGCCGTCCTCGGTTGACCCCCAGCGGCCGCTCTTCAGCTCACCGGGGTCCATATGCTCCATCGCGATGATCCGGTCGACACCTGCCGCGTCGAGGTCGCGGACCGTCTCGTTGACGTTGCGAACGACGTCGCCGAATGCGACGCGCTTCCAGGCGGACTTGTCGAGGTTCAGGTTCATGCCCTCACCTCCGCCTGCAGCAGCGCGAGAACGTCTGCGATTGCGGAGCCGGAAGCGGCAGCGGCAGCGCGCCAGTCGGCGACCGCCTCGGTGAGGTCGATCTTCTCGACCGCGTCGGCGGACTTGGCTCCGGCGACGTACAGCGGGATGGCAAGACTGTGACCCTTGTCGGCGATCTGGTCGAGGGTTGCGACGGCGGCGAACTGGTCGATGACGGTGAAGCCTCGGTAGGCGTCGAGGATCTTCCTTTGATGGGCGTCACGCAGGAACGACTGCGCCTGTTCGCGTGCGACCTCGTCAACTGCGTTGATGAACAGCACCTTGCCCTTATGCTCGGCGGGCTTGGTGGCGCGCAGCGTGACGACGACGGCCTCCATTGGGCTGTTGTAGAACAGGCCGGCGCCGAGGCCGAGGACGCATTCGATGAGGTCGGACTTCACCAGCGCCTCGCGGAGCGCGGCTTCCTCGCGGCGGAACAGAACGCCGTGGGGGAACAGGATCGCGGCACGGCCGGTCTTGGGGTCGAGGCTCTTGGCGATGTGTTGGAAGAAGGCATAGTCGGCACGACCCTGGGGCGGCACGCCCCACACGTTGCGGCCGTACGCGTCCTTAGCGAAGGCGTCGCGGTTCCAGGCCTTGATGGAGTAGGGCGGATTGGCGAGCACGACGTCGAAGGTCTCCAGGCTGCCCTTGGCGTTGAGGAAGGCGGGACGGGCGAGGGCGTCGCCGTGGGCGATGTGGCCGTCGGTGATGCCGTGCAGGAACAGGTTCATCCTTGCGATCGCCGAGGTCCCGTAGTTGAGCTCCTGGCCGTAGAGGCGGACGCTGCGCCACTCCGCGCCCTGACGCTTGAGCTCGGCGACCGTAGAGATGAGCATGCCGCCAGTGCCACAGGTCGGGTCGTAGACCGACTCGCCGAGCTTCGGTTCGAGCATCAGCGTCATCAGGTGCACGAGCGTGCGGTTGGTGTAGAACTCCTGCGCAGTGTGACCGGAGTCGTCGGCGAACTTCTTGATCAGGTACTCGTATCCACTGCCGAGCTCGTCCTCCGGCAGGTTCGCGATCGACAGCGTCTTGGTTGAGAAGTGCTCGATCAAGTCCGCTAGCGTGGGATCGGGCAGGAGGTTCTTGTTGCCCCAGTCGCCGTCACCGAATACTCCGGGCAGGGTGTCGGGATTGGCGGACTCGATCGCCCGCATCGCCTTGAGGATCGTCGCTCCGACGTGCTCAGTCACGGAACGGACGTCGTCCCAGTGGCAGCCGTTGGGGATGGCGAAGCGGTGGTTCTCCGGGAGTTCGGCGAGCTCCTCGTCGCCGTACGTCTCCACAGCAGCGGCATGCTCCTCGTCGTAGACGTCGGAGATCCGCTTCAAGAAGACCAACGGGAAGATGTATTGCTTGTAGTCGCCAGCGTCGATGAGGCCGCGCAGCACGATCGCCGCGCCCCACAGGTAGGACTCGAGCTCCCGCTGGGCGATCCGCTTGCTCATGCGCTCAACCCCCACTTCGCCAGTTCTACTTCGAGAGCTGAGCGCGTCTCCTGTGCCCGGGTGTGCGCGGCTTCGAGATTGGTGAGCGCGTCGGCCAGGGTGAGCTGCTCGCCGGTGCCGGCCGGTGCGACATAGAGCGGGATGTTGAGGTTGAAGTCGTTGCCCTCGATCTCCTCCAGCGTGGCGACGTGGGCGCGGCCGTCGATGTCGGCGAACCCGGCGTACGCCTTGAACAGCTCGCTCGCG
>JBOFJB010000090.1:0-8607 GCA_051650465.1 Dermatophilaceae bacterium
TCGACTGGGTGCGGCAGCCGAGTCCGGGGTTCGCCGATCAGGTCGTGCAATCGCTGCTCGTGCGACCCGACGGCCGGGTCGAGTTGAGTCCTCCGGTGGTGTTCACCGGCGAACTCCCGGAGATCGTCCAGGCCGAGGATTGGCTGGCCTACGCCGTACTCGCCGCCAACGTCGCCGGCGTACTCGGCCTTGCCCAGGACGCCACCCGGACCATCACACGACCCACCGGAACGTGAGGCAATGATGCTGTCCTTCAAGGGAGCAAGGTGAACGCGTTGATGTGGCGTGGACGCACCACCGTGAAGTGGCGCCTATCGACGGTGGCGATCTCGGACAACCCCAGGCGCTCTGCCATCGCGACGACGGATGCGTCGACCGTTCCCAGGGAAAGGTCGCGATAGCGGGCGACCAACTCGGCGATGCGGATCCAATCGGAGGTGGCCGCCGGTTCCACGGTGAAGGCGCCGGCTGCGAGGTCGCCGAGGAAGCGGACTTCTGGCTCCGCGCCGAGGCGTGTCGCCAGCAGGTAGACGACCTCGGTGATGACCAGCGTGGGAACGATCAGCGGACCAGGATGACTCTCCAGAAGCTCGAGGGCCGCGTCGTGATGAGCGTCGTCAGCATCGACGTAGGCGTAGAGCGGTCCAGCGTCGACAACCAGCGCGGCTATCGCGCGACCTCGGCGGCGAGGATCTCCTCGATCCGCTCGGAGACGTCACTTCGTCCGCTACGCCCCGCACCAGCCGCACCGAGCCGTCGCCGAGTCGACCCGTCGCCGAGATAGGCCTCCAGCGCCTCGCGACTGATGTCGGCGATGGTGGTGCCCCGCCGCCGTGCTTCGTGGCGAAGCTTGGCGTCGAGCGCGTCGGGGATTTTCACGGTGGTGCGTTTCATGTATGCCAGCATACCCGTACCCCAGGCACACACTGTCCCGCGCGTCGATCCGCTGGGCCGCGGGATCAGAGACGGAGTTTGAGGCCTTCATGGGAGGCGACGAACCCGAGTTGCTCGTAGAAGCGGTGTGCATCCGCTCGCGCCTTGTCGGTGGTCAGCTGCACCAGAGCGCATTCGCGCCGTCTGGACTCGGTGATCGCCCAGCTGAGAATGGCAGCGCCCAAGCCCCGGCTGCGATAGTCCCTTCTGACCCGCACCGCCTCGATCTGGGCGCGCAGCGCGCCGCGCCGAGCGAGGCCGGGCAGAAAACTCAGCTGCATGGTCGCCACGAGTTCGCCGTCGGCTTCCACCACCATCAGTAGGTGGGCGGGATCGGTGTCGATTGCATGGAACGCTCCCAGGTACCGCTGTAGGTCGTCGCCTCCGGTGACACCATCACGGGCCGCACCGAGTTGGTCGGCGGCCAGCAGGCGCACAATTGTCGGCACGTCACTCTCGATCGCCTCGCGAAGCGCAACGTTCAAGTCCCGCATAGCTAGGACCGACACCACATTCACCGCAACATCGTCTCCTGACCGCAGTGCCACGGCGAAACCCGGCTTCGCCGCACGGGGGAGGCAGGGCCTCCCAGCAAGTCCGGCAACACGTGGCGAGGACGAGGTTGGGATCTGCCCAGGATCTGCCCTGTCGAAGGCGTCCTTGAGGATCGGGCGCACGCCTCGGACGGGCGCGGCCGAGAGTCCCCGGTCGCTGTCTTGCCGCCACCGCCCAGCTTTCCGCATGCAACTCTGCAAGAAACATCCGAAGGACACCGCCTGGAGCCGGTCAGAGGCCGTCTTGAGTGTGGTACCCCCTGCGGGGTATCCAGGACTAGGAATCGCCCGTTCCTGCTGGTCACGGCATTTTGCTCATTGAAGCGACAGCCAGGTTGCCCGATAGGTGAGGGGGCCTCGAAGGCGACACCACCAAAGGGTAGTTGACCGTCGCGCCGCTCCCGCGGGCCGCACTATCATCGTGGGTGGCCTTCGGCCCGAGCGATCAGTTCGGCGATCCAGTCAGCGACCGTCTCGGTGAGTGGCCGGGTGCGCAGCCCGGCTGCTTGAGCCCGCTCGCACCGGGCCCCGAAGAAGCCTGCGGTGGGGTGGTCTGCGGGCACCCAGAGTGGGTTGTCGCGCCAGGGCTCCAGCCCCCGGCCGCGGACTCGTTCGCGTTGAGCCACCGCGGCGCTGCCGACCTGGGCGTGATGGCCTCGAACGCCGCGGCGAGATGGCCCAGCGTCGTTGGTGGAGCTGCTACGTCGTAGGCGCCCGAGTCGCCGACGGTCAAGCGGTCGAGGGCGAACGCGGCGAGGTCGCGGACGTCGATCACCTGTACTGCGAGGTCCGGCGGTCCGGCCAGGATCGGGCGATTGGCGCTCAGGGCGTCATACCACCACGACGAACGGCCGAGGTTCTCCCGTACGGGCGGTCTGGAGGGAATGGGGGCCGGTACACGCTCCGGGACGAGATGTAGCAGACACGGGCATCGCTCCCGGCTAGCTTGCCCGCTGCCGCCTCAACGACTTCCGCAGCGCCGCTCCAGGTGTCGACCACAGCGTCGACCTCGGGAACCAACCGGGCGACGTGGTCCCCGGCCATAGGCGCCATGCGGTCAAGGCTGGTCCAGTGCGTCCCCGTGGGCAGCGCTGCACCACCCCGGGTGGCGCAGGTCACCTGCCAGCCGCGCCGCACGCCTTCCTCGGCAACGGCCCAGCCGACGAATGATCCCCCGCCCAAGACCAGGAGTCGCGTCCGAGTCATCCCAGGAGTTCCACGACGCGTTCGGCCGCGCGGCGTGCGTGGGCCACGGCGGTTAGTGTCGGGTTGCCCGCCGTCGGCCAACCGATCACTCCGGTACCGGCGACCAGCAGCCCAGGGTGACCCCACACCTCGCCCGACTCCGAGCACACCGACTCCGCAGGGTCGACGCCCATGCGGACGGTTCCGAGGTAATGAGCGGACATCCCGGACGGCGCCGGGCGCGGCCTGTGGTGCGGGAGGTAGGCGACGACGCCTGCGTCCTCCAGGTGCTCGAGCTCACCCACCGAGTCCTGGACGCGCGCCGAGTCGGCCGAGGAGCGCCGGTGCACCACCTGCGGCACCGGCATGCCGTCGTCGTCGCAGCATCCGTCGCTGAAGTCGAGCCGGTTCTCCGGGTT
This sequence comes from Dermatophilaceae bacterium, assembly GCA_051650465.1. Classification (GTDB taxonomy): domain Bacteria; phylum Actinomycetota; class Actinomycetes; order Actinomycetales; family Dermatophilaceae; genus JBOFLG01. The sequence goes on from JBOFJB010000090.1 coordinate 3,092, forward strand.
GACGTCTTGGTGGCAATACCACCCGAACACCACCACGTCTGCACCGCGCTGCGCCTCGGGGGACAGCGGCGCGCCGGCGGGGCCGGGCATATGCAGCACCTGGCCATGCGCCAGGTCGCCGCCGGCCTCTGCCGGCAGCCAGGTGGTACCCCGCAGCAGCGCGTGCGGTTCGGTGTCCGCGCCGAGGGCAGGACCGGTTGGGCCAGGCCTGACCCCCGCCGCAGTCACGAGCGGGTGCTCGTGCAGGTGACGCCCGATGACGTCGTTCTCGACGCCGCTCGAGAACAGGAGTTGCGGCGTACGGAAGGCGTTGGCGGCCACGACGACCACGTCGGCGTGGACCGTGGACGTCGTTCCGCTGGCCAGGTTCAGGACATTCACCGCCCGAGTGCGTCCGCCGCTGCCGAACAGTACCCGCTGGACCTGGTTGCCCCGGCGGGCGAGCACCGGTCCGGGGGCCCGAGTGAGCAGCTCGTGGGTGCCGATCGGGGTCACGGGCCGCGGCCACGAGACGGCTAGCGGCATGGCCGCCGGCGGCTGACGTCGAGCTCGGCAGGCCTCCGCTACCGCGGTCCGGGTCGCGAGGACCGACCGGTCGTCCACCGTTGAGGCGGGGCTGACGACACCGAGCGCTCGCTGGCCGTGCGCGAGCCGCCGCTCAAGCTCTTCGCGACGGAGGAAGTCCGGACGCTCCCAGGCAAGGGGCAACGGCGCGGCGCCGCTCCAGATGCCGCCGGTTCCGCCGTAGCCGGAGCGTACGCCGACGTTCTCAAGCCCAGTCGTTGGGCTGCTCGCCCGCTCGATCGCGATGGCGAGCGGATCCCGCATCGCAAGGTCCCGCTCATGCCGCTCGGCCGGGGAAAGCCGGCGTAGGCTTGAGCCGCCGTCGGGACGGCCACGCTCGAGGACCAGGACCGAGCTGGACGGTCGCAGTCGGCTCACTGTCGCCGCAACCACGGCACCGACTAGGCCGGAACCCACGACGACGACGTCGGCGGCGCGCGGGGTCGTCACGACGAGTCAGAATCGGCCAGTCCCAGGAAGGCCCGGGCGTTTGCGTCGAAGACGGCGTCGAGCACCGAGGTGGGCGCCGGCCCGGCGAGCCGGTCGACTGCGGCGAGCACGGCCGCGAGCGACTGGAAGTGGACGATATCCACACCCTGCGATGCCGATCCGTAGCGGGCCTGTCCCGGCGCGCTGCTCCAGTGGTAGTCGTGGGTCGACGCGTTCACGCGGCCCAGCTCCGGGTCGTCCACCGGCATGACCCGCAGCAGGTTGCAGGGAGCGTCCGAGCCGTACATCACGCGGCTTGGGCTGAGGTGCTGCAGGGCCAACTCCACGACCGCATCGGCGGTCACCATCGAGGTGTCGGCCCACACCCGGCCGGACGCCCCGACTACCGTGAACGCCTCTGCGACGCCGGACGCGTTGGGCGAGACACGGCCCAGGTGGGCCAGGTCGACGTGGAGCGCCGGATGCGCCTCAAGGAGAGACACCACCTCTCGCAAGCACTGATCGAGCGGCCGTGCCAAGTGGAGGACCAGCGGGGCGGCCGCGTCCGCCGCGGCGGCGCACAGCCAGTTGGGGAAGTAGTCCGCTACTCGGGCGTAAGGCGGCTCGCGCATGAATGGGTAGCTTTTCACCGCGGCGTACCGGCCGGTGTCGAGCTCGCGAAGGGTGTACTCGGGGTCGTCCAGGTCGGCACAGAGAGCTACGAGTTCGCCCGGTCGCCGGTGCTCAAGCAGGTGGGCGGCGGCCTGGCGGAAGTCGATTCCGAGCCAGGGCTGGGGAATCCATAGCCGGTCGACGTGGCGGTCGCCGAACATAAGCCTCTCGACCGCGCGGGTGTCGGCCACCGACCATCCAGGGAAGGTCGAGCGCGGCTGGCTCCACCCAAAGGCGCTGATCTCGCCCACCGCCGCTCGGCCATTGGCGTGCACGTGCACGTCGAGGAGGCGGTCCGGCAGGCGGTTCACTAGGTCGAGGCGGCGCTTCTGTTCGTGCTCGTCCGCTGGTTCTGCCCGCTGCCGGTACTCGCGTTCGGTCCGTGCCGAAGGGCGCATAGGACTTCCCGGCGAGGTCAGCCGACGAAGATGGGGCGCCGCGTTAGCTGTCGGGGACCGTTGAGGGGCCGCGAGGGCTTGTCTGCGATCTCCTCAGCGAGCCGTTCGGTGAGTTCCTCGACCGTCGCCTTGAACTGCTCGCCGGTGCGTGGTCTGACGGTGAGCGGACCGCCTTCGTCGACTTCACGGTCACCCACCACAATCGTATAGGGGACCCACTCCTTCTCGGCCTCTCGCACCTTCTTGGGCAGCCGGTTGTCGCGGTCGTCGACATCGACCCGGAAAGGTAGCCGCTCGGCCAACTCCAGGGCGGCGTCGAGGTGACGTTCGTTCACGGGCAACAGCCGCACCTGCGTCGGCGCGAGCCAGGTGGGCCACTCGGCCTTCTGGCCCTTGGACATCAGCTTCGCCTGGTGCTCCAGCAGCGCGTAGACATTGCGGTCCACCGACCCCGACACAGACGTGTGGAGGAGGAGTGGGAGCGCCTTCACGTTCTGCTCGTCGACATAGTCGATGCCGAAGCGCTCGGGGTTCTCCACGTCGATCTGCACGGTCGAGAGGCACGCGGCCTTCTTGGCGTTGTCGATGAAGTTCAGTTCGAACTTGGCCACGAAGTAGAAGAACCGTTCGTCCCAGACCTCCACCAGGGCTGGCCGACTCAGCAGGGCCATGAGGTCCTTGATGAACTCGGGGTGGTCGTCGAGGAAGGACTTGACGAAACGGATCGCGGGCACGCAGTCCACACCGATGTCGTCGATCCAGCGCAGGCACAGCTTCACCTGCTCGAGGAATTCCTCCTTGGCCATCGACTCGTCCGCCACGACCGAGTGCATATCGGGCATGGTGAATGCCCGAAGCCGCCGCAGGCCGGCGACCTCGCCACCCTGCTCGCGGCGGAAAGAGTGGTGGGTGAGTTCGTAGAGCCTTACCGGCAGGTCCCGGTAGGAGGCCACCATGTCGCTGAGGATCATGTACTGACCGAAGCACGCAGCGAACCGGAGGAAGAACTCCTTGTCGTCGCTCGTGACCCGGTACTGCCGAGCCGGGAAGCGCTGGATGTACTTCGACAATGCCGGGTGCTCGTAGTCGTACATCAGAGGCGTCTCCACCTCCATGCCGCCGTAGTCGGTGACCATCGCGGTAACATGCTGTTCAAGAAGCCGCTTGACGAGGATGCCGCTGGGGTACCAGCGCAAGTTCCCGGTGTCGGACGCGGGCTCGTAGTCGACAAGCTCGTGGTCGCGCATTAGTCGAATGTGAGGGGGGGCGTCCTCTGCGGCACGGTTGCCCTCCCGCTCGTAGGCGACGAGGTGGCGCAAGCCTTCGTTTGCCGCACCTTTGAGCCTGAACTCGTCAACGGGGACGTAACTGCCGTCCGGCGAGTAGATCCGCCAGTCCGATTGCAGTGTCTTCTCCGCCGCCAGCGCCTGAGACTCCTCGTCCGCAGTTGGTGCCGCATCGGCTTCGTGCCCGGTGGATGGCCTCGGGTGAATAGTGCGGGCGAGCTCGGAGAGGGGGTGCCCCTTGCACTCGACGGCGAATGACTTGTAGTAGCCGAACGGTGCCCGCTGCACGTCCAGGTCCGGGAAGTGCGTCGCCAGGCCCACCTCGATGCGGGCGAGCACGTCGGACGCAGTGCGTGCCTTGCATAGGTCGCTGGAGAGGTGAGCGTACGGGTAGACCATCACGGCTTTGGCGCCCACCTTCGTCGCCATGTCGGCGATCAGGTCGACCGCCTGCGCGACGACGTCGGGAATGCCGGGCTCGTCTGGCCTCTCGACCGCACAGAAGGCCACCAGCCCCTCGAGCATCTCGCCGTGTGCGTCCGCCTCGTCGGGGTTGACTGTGAAGCCAGTTACAACGGCCTCTCCAGTGACTGAGTACTGGAACCGGTCGGCGTGGATCAGCAGCAGACGCAAGGGAACTCCGGGTTCGAGCGGGCGCCCATCTGCACCGGTGAGGCGGCAGGAGGCGGACTTTTGAGAAGCAGACGGGCGCAACTCTACGGGCGTCGACTTCAAGTGGCCCCATGTCTCACCCCGCTACCGCGTCGACACCGTCCGGGTGCTTGTCGGGGCAAGAGGTCGTACGTCGGGCTGTTGTGCAAGGCACCTTCCGGGGACTACGCATCGGCGACACCGACCTCAAGCTATCCATCGAGGACCAGGAACGAAACGCACGTCCAAAGCCAGCCGCGACGGATGTTGAACTAGCGGGCCGCATCATCAAGCTCGCAAAGCAACGCCGCGCGCTGCGAGTCTGCGACCTTAACCGGGGGGATGTCGTCGAGCTCCGTATCAATCTCAGTGCGGAACCCTCGTATCAGATCACAGCCGCTGTCACATCCGTGCGCGACCTCATTGAGGGGCGTTCAGCGGCACTTGGAATCGCTGAGTCCGCCTTGGCCGACGCAGAAATGATCTCCGAACTTCTGCGGCGTCTCTTGGTCGACTTGGCACCCATCACGGCTCGCGTCACCAGCCATCGCCGCGTTGTGATCAATGACGAGCCGTGGCTTGTCGATGCAACCATGATCGTGCCCCAAAGCACGCTCGATTCCGAGGCTGAGGATGTGTGTCTAGTCGGGGTGACCGAGGTTCCGTTGTACTGGAAGGACGTACGGCGAGTGCTCTTTGACGGATCGTCGTACTCGGCCTACGTGCGGCTGGCCAACCCAGGCCTGGCCACTTCTTGGTCGCCAGTCAAGCTCGCGACCGTCTTCGATCGCATTTCTACTGAGCTCGGGGACGAGTTGCGGGCGCTGCCTCGGATCTTCAGTCCAACAGGCATCATGGATGAGGGCCGCGGCGTGGTGTCAGTGCCGGACATCTTTCGGGACGAAGGGCTCATCCCGTTCGGCCGGCAACTCGGATCGTTCACCGGCCACTCGGTCGATGAGATCGAACTCGAGTCTGTCGCCCTAGGAGCCTCTCGACGGGTCGTGACTGTCGAAGATCTCAACGACATCGGCGTCGTGCGCGCTGCCTTCGAGGAGGTCGTCAGCTTGGTACTGGGGGACGAGCCGGTCGACCGTGAGACTGTTCGACACCTCCGCGAAACTCACCAAACGGTCGCTCGGCTGACCGTCCAACTGAACCTTGCTAATCAGACGAAAGCAGAACCGGAGGCTGCGGACGAGCTGGCACATCTGCTTGAGGTTGAGTTCGTCGCGATCTACTGGTGATCGTGGGACGCCGGTGGGACAGCGAACCGTATTCTATCGTGTTTTGCCGGATGTGGCCGGACATAGCGAGGTGAGGGCGAGTGGCCTGTTTCACCTGGTCAGAGCCCGTTCTGAGCGTGGTACCCCCGGCAGGATTCGAACCTGCGCCCCCGCCTCCGGAGGGCGGTGCTCTATCCCCTGAGCTACGGGGGCCGGTGTGGCCCGACCGGTCCAGTTGCGCGTCGCGCAGCTCGCCGGTCTTGGTACGGAGACGACCTTACCGCCGGGAC
>JBOFJB010000091.1:0-9814 GCA_051650465.1 Dermatophilaceae bacterium
CTCGCGACGCCGACCTCGGGTTGCGTACCGGTTTGCTGCTCGGCGCGGTCAGCATCGCCAAGTTGTTCCTCTACGACTTGGCCGCGCTGAGCGGGGTGGTGCGCTCGGTCGCCTTCATCATCACCGGGCTGGTGTTGCTGGCCACCGGCAGCCAGTACGCCCGGGCCCACGACAACCGTCGCGCCGCCGGCCGAGCGGAGACCGGGACCGGGACCGGATGACGATCGTGACCCGTTCTGCCACAGTGGCCGGATGGACGCGATGAGCCGCCGATGGCCCACGGACTGCGCCGGGCTGACCGGGCCGTCCGGGCTCGACCCGGTGGAGACCGACGCGACGAGAGCGGACCTGCTGCGCCGGTGGTCCCAGCCACACCGCCGATATCACGACGCGACCCACCTCCACGAGGTGCTCGCAGCGGTCGACGTCCTCGCCGGTACGGGCGGAGTGCCGGAGGACGACCGCGCGGTGGCCCTGGTCGGCGCCTGGTTCCACGACGCCGTCTACGACGTCACCACCCCCGGCAGCAACGAGATGCGGAGCGCCGACCTGGCACGCACGGCGCTCCGCCGGATGGGCGCCCCGGAGGCCACCACCGAACGAGTCGCGACCGTCATCCTCGACACCGCCGACCACGACCTCTCGGCGGGCGCCACGGCCGACCCCGCCGGTCCGGTCCTGCACGACGCCGACCTGTGGGTGCTGGCCGCGCCGCTGCATCGCTTCGACGAGTACTGCGCGCAGGTGCGCGAAGAGTACGGGCACGTTCCCTCCGCTGCCTATGCCCAGGAGCGCTCGCAAGTGCTCCGCCCCCTGCTGGGCCGGCGTCACCTTTACGCCACGGCACACGCCCGTGCGCGCTGGAACGAGCCGGCCCGCGAGAATCTCGCCCGCGAACTCATCCGCCTGGCCGGGTGAGCGCGGCGTCGAGCAGCGGCCACCAGAACGCGTCTCCATAGAGCGCCGCGAACTCGGAACGGGTGACCCAGCGGCGGTCCGAGGTGCCGTCGTGGGTGGTCAACAGCGGCGGGCGCACCTCCGGTACGGACACGCCGTAGAGCTGCACCAGGTCCCGGCCTGCGGTCCACGGCCCTGAACCCTCGACGGCGCCGAAGCGCGCGTACCCGAGCGGGCGGAGCGCTCCGTCGTCCACCACGAGACCGACATCCTCGCGCACCTCGCGAATCACGTTCTCGCGCAACGCCTCTCCCGACTCGTGTCTCCGTCCTGACGCACCCCACGCGGCGCGCCACACCGAGTACTCGACGGCAAGGTCGCCAGCGGCATCCCGGACGAGTGCTGTCGCGGCGAACGCTCGAGCAGGGGCGACCTCCCGCGGGGAGGCGATGAGGTCGACATCGACCCGGACCCCGTCCGGCAGGATGACGCCACGCACCCGCGCGATCCCGGTGTCGCCCCGACGTTTCGGCATCCTCAACCCGCTGGCAATGAGCGACCGGATGAGGTCCCGGGCCGAGGTCGGGCGGGCCCCGGCAGCCACCACGTCGGGATAGCGCTCCTCGGGGATGTCGTAGTGGTCACCCTCGAACGCCCGGCGCGGGATGCCGATGGCGCCGGCGAACTCGTGCAGTTCGTCGAGGCTGGCGTCGCTCACCAGGTGCGACCACCGCCGCCCATAGCGTTCTGGCCTGGGCGGGTCGACGAGGAGAGCCACCGGCAGATCGTAGAGGCAGCGCTCGACCGTGCGGAAAAACCAGGGGGCGGTCGCGGCATCAACCGAGGTTCGCGGATGACGGCGCGGCCGCCGGACCGTCCGTGAACCCGAGGGGACCCGATAGCCGCGCCGTGAGGTCAGTCCGTCGCAATCGCCCGAAGTACGTCAAGGCGTGCCGCGCGATGTCCCGGCCAGAGCGCGGCGAGCACGCCGACCATGCCGGCCACCAGCACGAACCCGGCGAGTTGCCCCCCGGGGACGGCGAGGACCTCGATGCCGTCGTCGGCGAGCGACCGCTGAAGCGCCACCGCGAACACGAGCCCGAGCCCGACGCCGAGCACCGCGCCGAGCACCGCGATGGCCACCGACTCCAGGCGCAGCATGGTGCGCAGTTGCCGCCTGCTCAGGCCCACCGCGCGGAGGAGGCCGATTTCCCGGACTCGTTCGATCACTGACAGCGCAAGAGTGTTGACGATGCCGAGCACGGCGATGACGACCGCCAAGCCGAGCAGGGCGTACACGATGTAGAGGAGCTGGTCGATCGGCTCACGCTGTTGCGCGGCATACTCGGCCTGGTCACTCACCCCCACGGTGGGGAGGCCGGCGACGACCTCGTCCAGCGCCCGGCCGAGTTCTTCGCGGTCGGCACCGGCGTCGGCGACGACGTACACGGTCCGGTCGGTCTCCGGTATACCGAGGGCGTCGAAGGCGGCCAACCCCAGGGTGATGTCGGACTGCAGTACGGCATCGTCGGTGTACACCGCCACGACCCGTGCCGTCACCGTGTCGCCCGCGTAGGAGAGCGGCAGCGTCGAGCCGAGACCGATGGCCCACTCCGCGGCGAAATCGGCTGACACCGCGACGGTGTCAGCACCGAGGTCGGCGAGGCGGCCCGAGATCACCTCGGGGCGTGCCACGGCGCTCAGTTCGGTGGGGTCGATCCCGGCGACGAAGTCACGGCCGCCCTTGATCTCGGCGCTGGCCGCTCGTACCCGGGCCACCCGAGCCACCCCGGGAACGGCCTCGATGTCGTCGGCGACTGTGGCGGAGAACGACTGGCCGACCGCGTTGGCCACGATGTAGTCGGCCACGACATCCTCGGCGAGGGACTTGTCGATGCTTGCCTTCGCCGAGTCGCCGAGCACCGCCATCATCGTCACCAGGGACACCCCGATCATCAACGCTGACGCCGTGGCGGCAGTGCGTCGCGGGTTGCGCCGGGCGTTCAATTCCGCCATCCGGCCGACGGCACCGTACATGCGGCGATAGAGCCAGCCGAGGCCGCCGAGCACGGGGCGGCCGAGGACCGGGCTCACCAGGGCTGCACCGATGATGACCCCGAAGATCCCTCCCCCCAACACGTAGGTCGGCTCGGAGCCGACGTCGGCGAGCCCGAGCGCCATCGCCACCAGACCGGCCACGAGCAACACGGCACCCACGGACACCCGCCACCGCAAGCCGCTCTCGGCGAGCGCGACGTCGTCCCGCATCGCTGCGACCGGGGCTACCCGACCGGCCCGGCGGGCGGGAAGGTACGCCGCCGCCAGGGTGACCAGGAGACCGACAGCCAGCGCCACGGCAGCGGTCCGTGGGCGGAACACCAGGTCGCTCGCGGACAGGTCGAGCCCGACCCGGCCGAACACCGCCTTGATGCCGAGCGCGAGCACTACCCCGAGCGCGGCACCGACCAGCGAGCCGACCAGGCCGATGACGCCCGCCTCGAACAGCACCGACGCGGAGACCTGCTGCCGACTCGCGCCGATCGCGCGCAGCAGCGCGAGCTCACGGCTGCGTTGCGCGACGAGGATGGAGAACGTATTGACGATGAGGAACGCCCCGACGGTCAGCGCCACGCCAGCGAACACCAACAGGAAGGTGTTGACGAATGACAGTGCCTCGTCGATCCGGGTAGCCGCCCTGGCCGCGGCAGCATCACCGGTGACCGACTCGAACCCGTCGGCGAGGACCTGGTCGACCGATGCCTTCAACTCTTGCTGGGTGGTGCCGGCTGCCGCGGTCACCCAGAGTTGGGAGTACGTCTTGGCGCCGCCGAGGAACAACTGCTGCGCCTGGCTGGTCTCGAGCATGACCACGCTCACCCCGACCAGCGAGGACCCGCCGAAGTCGGCCGTACCGACCACGGTGACCTCCACCCGCGGTACCGCGCCCGAGGTGATCAGCGGCATCCGCTCACCGAGGCGGTAACCGGCCCGCTCGGCTGTCGCAGTGTCCACCACGACCTCGCCGGAGGCCCGCGGGAAGCGGCCACGCTCGAGGATGGCGACCGGGATGCCGTTCGCTGCGGGGCCGCCGGCGTAGTTGACCGCGATGCCGGGTGGGCCGGCGCCCCCGATGACCTTGCCGTCCTTGCCGACGACGAAGGTGCCGAACGAGGTGATCCGGCCGTCGGCGCGCTCGGCGCCCGGCACCGCGGCGAGCCGGGCGGCGAGGTCAGCCGGCACCCCGCGTTCGGTCGGCGACCCGACACCGCCACGGTCTCCTCCGGCGCCGGATGGCCGCACGATGACGTCGCCGACGGCTCCGCTGGTGAGTCCGGTGAAGGCGCGGTCCAGCGTGTCGGTGAAGATGTATGTGCCGGCGACGAACGCGACACCGAGCACCACCGCGAGCCCGCTGAGCAGCAGTCGTAGTTTGTGCGCGAGGATGCCGCGCCAGGTCGCCCGCAGCACGCTCAGCCCCCCGTGCCGGAACGGCTCAGACCCGCCATTCGCTCGAGAACCCGCTCTGGGGTCGGCCGGTAGATCTCGTCGACTACGGCGCCGTCGGCGAGGAACACGACCCGGTCGGTCCAGCTCGCCGCACCAGGGTCGTGGGTCACCATCACCACGGTCTGGAGGTGGGTGTCGACGACGCGGCGGAGGAAGGCGAGGACCTCGGTGCCCGAGGTGGAGTCGAGGTTCCCCGTGGGCTCGTCGGCGAAGACCACGTCGGGCCGGCCGATGAGCGCGCGAGCGCAGGCGACGCGTTGCTGCTGGCCACCGGAGAGCTCGCTGGGGCGGTGGCCCAGGCGGTCGCGCAGGTCGACGGTATCGATGACCTCGTCGAACCAGGCCCGCCTAGGACGGCGTCCGGCGATGGCCAGCGGCAGCACAATGTTCTCTTCGGCGGTGAGTGTGGGCACGAGGTTGAACGCCTGGAAGACGAAGCCGATCCGGTCACGCCGCAACTCGGTGAGGCGGCGCTCCTTGAGGGTGGTGAGGTCGACGTCACCGAGGAAGACCCGGCCCGACGACGGCTCGTCCAGCCCAGCCGCGCAGTGCATCAACGTCGACTTGCCCGACCCCGACTTTCCCATGATGGCGGTGAACTGCCCGCGATGGAGTTCGAGGCTCACGTCGTCGAGGGCAACCACCTGGGTCCCACCGGTGCCGTACACCTTCGAGAGTCCCTCGACCCGGGCAGCCGCTCGGGCAGTCCTGCTCGTTCTGGCCGTCGGGTCGGCGACCGCCATGGGCATCTCCTCGGGTCGGCAGGACGGGCGTCCTCGGGTTCAACAGGACGAGGCCGGCGCACTTGGGCCCGGCACGACGGATGCCCTGGCGCCGCGACCGTTTCCAGAGCCACGTCACTGCCATCTAACGCTAGGGCCTCATACCGGGGTTCCGGGTCAGGGGCTGCCTGCGGTCCACTACTGGGACGGCGCCGAGCCGCGGGTGGCGACATCGTCGGCATCCGGCCCGAGCCGCCGCCCGGTGTGATCGGCTGGGTCCGGGGCGTCGAGCCGGATGCCGTGCACCACCCGCAGGCTAGGACGGTCGAGGTCGCCGTCGATCACGCCGCCGAGCCACGACACCTCGAGGCCGCGATGGTCGACTCGGCAGATGGCGATGCAGTTGTCGAACCAGGGGCCCTCGGTCACCTCCCAGGGGTACCGGGGGAGCGCCACGTGCGCGGAGCGGGCCACGAGAGTACGTACCGGCCGGGCCAGCCACCGGGACAAGACCGAGATACCGACCCGGATGCTGTGCGGCATCGGGTTGCGGATCGGCGAGCAGACCGCCTGCAGGACACGTGAACCCATCCCGTGCCGGCCCTGGTCGACCACCTCGGCGAGGTAGGAGTTGTGCACGTCGCCGGAGAGGAACAGCACGGTCTCCGGTGCTGGGCCGCGGTTGCCGCGGGCCACGTCGGCCACCATCTCGAACACCTCGTCGAACCCGCTGGTGAACGCGGCCCAGTGCTCGAGGTCGACGCGCCGGCGCAGCCGTTCGGCGAGTGCTGCCGCGCGCCGGCCGTAGCACCCCTCGGCCACGGCCTCGTCGAGCGCTTCGACATCGTGCAGCCCGGGCGGCAGCAGGAACGGCAAGGAGGTGCCGACGAACACGTGCCGGTACCCGCCGCGGAGGCTGCCGTCGAGCCAGCGCAGTTCCTCGGCATCCAGCATCGACCGGGAGTCCGGCTGAAGGTCGCGGGCGGCCCGTGAGTCGATGACGACGAGCAGACAGTCACCGATCTCGCGGGCGTAACTCCAGCGGTAGGTGTCCGGCCGCTCGTCGGCCCGCTGGGCCAGGGCGTCGATAGCGGCGGTGAGGTCGAGTTCACGGTCGGCGCCGCTCGCGGCGTGCGCCTCGACGTGGCTCCAGACCTCCTCCTCCGCGAGTTCGGCCGGGGCCAGGTTGCCCAGATGCTGGTGCACCCAGTACGAGCCGAGCCCGGCAACGATCCGCTCGGGCCACCAGGCCGCACGCCGGACCTCCTCGCGCCACGACCATGACGTGTTCCAGTCGTCGCGCACGTCGTGGTCGTCGAAGATCATCGCCGACGGGACGCTGGAAAGCAGCCAGCGAACCACCGGCTCGCTCCACGCGATGCGGTACAACTCGGCGTACTCGACGAAGTCGGCGATCTCGGGCCCGGGTGGTTCGGCGAGGTTGCGACGGGCCTTCATGAACGCGTCGAGCTCGGGGTGTGGCGTGGTGTCGGCGTAAACCTGGTCACCGAGGAGGAGGAGCAGATCGGGCCATTGTGCGCCCGGGTCGTCACGAAGCGCGACCGCCAGGCTGTACAACGCGTCGACACCATGCCGGTCGTTGCCGGCGGCATCGTACGGGGCGCTGGTGCGGCACGACCCGAACGCGAAGTGAGGCGGGCGTCCGGGCCGATGCGTACGGATACGGCTTGGCGGGGCGCCGTCGAACGGCCATACTCGGATGCCGTCGACGTGTAGTTCGTAGGCATCATCGCTGCCGGGCTCGAGGCCGTCGCACACGACGAGCGCGTAGTGGAAGCCGTGCACCCGGAACGTCCGTGCGCTCCACCGCCGGCCAGCGCGGGCCACGGTGACGTGGCCGGCATCCGCGGTACGGACCCACACCGTGGCGGAGGTGTCGTCGACGTAACGCAACAGCGGTCCGAGGACGAGCGCTTCACCATCGGGGCTCGGCAAGACCATCGCCCCATCCTGCACCTCCGGAGCGCTCGTCCGGTCGTCGCCTCCGCCGGCGACATCCCGGCGTTCGCGTGGCCGCCGTCCACATCCGCACCGTCGCCGTGGTCGCGAGGCCCAGCCGTGGGCCCGAGTCCGCGAGCAAGCCACAGAGCCACAGAGCCACAGAGCCACAGAGCCGGAGTTTGCGAGGTAGTCCGCAGGCCGGTACGTTGCGCAGCGTGACAGCGGCGGACCACCCCGCTCGTGTCGCTGCGTCGGGGGCCTCGAGCACAGTGGAGTGGCCCCGATGACCAACCTTGACCACCCCGATGTCCAGGCGTACCTCGCCCGGCTCGAGGCACTCGCCGATCACCTCGGCTCGGCTCGGTACGGCTCGCTACGGAGCGACGTCGAGGAATACCTCGCCGAGACGCTTCCCACTGCTGCCAACGATGACGCAGTCGCCCAGGCACTGGTCGGGCTCGGCGCTCCTGAGGCGCTGGTCGCCGAGGCAGCCGGCGTGCCGCTCCGCGCCGAGACCGCAGTAGCGGGCGGCTCGCCCCGCCTTGAGCAAGCCGCCCTGCTCGCCTCCGGGCTGTCGGTGGCCGCGGCGCTCAGCGTCGTCGTGGTAGTGCTCGCGCCATTCTTCTGGCTGGTCGGCGTCGTGCTGACGTTGCTCTCGAGGCGGTGGCGCGCGGGTGACAAAGCACTCGCCGCCGTCGCCTACGGCGTTCTCGGGTTCCCACTACTCACCGCGTTGACGACGTTCACCACCTGGGGTTCGGCGAGTACCTGCGTCGTCGGTGAAGGCTCCGATGGGCTCGCCACCGCGACTTGCCTGAGCATCGACCCGTGGCAACACCGAGTCGAGTTCGCGGCGGCGGGGGCCGCGCTGCTGACGGTGTGGGTCTGGGCGGGCGTCTACCTGTGGCGGAAGGCACACCGCACCGCGCCCGCCAAGGAAGAGCGCGTCATCCGGATGCGGTGACCTCGACCCGAGGCGTGCGGCCCGAGGCCCGACCACCCGAAAGGGCGGCCCCGGCACTCGGGGGCCGCCCTCTCGGGTGCGACAAGTCGTCGCGGGTCAGGGACTCAGAAGTCCATGCCGCCCATGCCGCCGTCGCCGCCCGGAGCCGCCGGGGCGGCTTTCTCCGGCTTGTCGGCGATGACTGCCTCAGTGGTGAGGAACAGCGCGGCGATCGACGCGGCGTTCTGCAACGCCGATCGGGTCACCTTGGCCGGGTCGATGACGCCAGCCTTGACGAGGTCCTCGTAGACACCGGTGGCCGCGTTGAGTCCGTGGCCGCCCTCGAGGTGCTGCACCTTCTCGGCGACGACGCCGCCTTCGAGACCGGCGTTGACCGCGATCTGCTTGAGCGGGGCCTCGACGGCGACCTTGACGATGTTCGCGCCGGTGGCCTCGTCACCCTCGAGCTGGAGGTTGGCGAACGCCTTGGCACCGGCCTGGATGAGGGCCACGCCACCACCGGCGACGATGCCCTCCTCGACGGCGGCCTTGGCGTTGCGCACGGCGTCCTCGATGCGGTGCTTGCGCTCCTTGAGCTCGACCTCGGTGGCCGCACCCGCCTTGATGACGGCGACGCCGCCGGCGAGTTTGGCGAGGCGCTCCTGGAGCTTCTCGCGGTCGTAGTCGGAGTCGGACTTCTCGATCTCGGCCCGGATCTGGTTGACCCGACCCTGGATCTGGTCGGCGTCGCCGGCACCCTCGACGATGGTCGTCTCGTCCTTGGTGACGACCACCTTGCGGGCCCGGCCGAGCAGGTCGAGCTCGGCGGTGTCAAGCTTGAGACCGACCTCCTCGGAGATGACCTGGCCACCGGTGAGGATGGCGATGTCGCCGAGCATGGCCTTGCGGCGGTCGCCGAAGCCGGGCGCCTTGACCGCGACCGACTTGAACGTGCCGCGGATCTTGTTCACCACGAGGGTGGACAGGGCCTCGCCCTCGACGTCCTCGGAGATGACGAGCAGCGACTTGCCCGACTGCATGACCTTCTCCAGCAGCGGCAGGAGGTCCTTGATCGAGCCGATCTTGGAGTTGACCACGAGGACGTACGGGTCCTCGAGCACGGTCTCCATCCGCTCAGGGTCGGTGACGAAGTAGTGACTGATGTAGCCCTTGTCGAAGCGCATTCCTTCGGTGAGCTCGAGCTCGAGGCCGAAGGTGTTGCTCTCCTCGACGGTGATGACACCTTCCTTGCCGACCTTGTCCATGGCCTCGGCGATCATCTCGCCGATCTGGTTGTCGGCGGCGCTGATCGACGCGGTCGCGGCGATCTGCTCCTTGGTCTCGACGTCCTTGGCGCCGGCGAGCAGCTCGTCGGAGACCGCGGCGACGGCCTTCTCGATGCCGCGCTTGAGTGCCATCGGGTTGGCGCCGGCGGCGACGTTACGCAGGCCCTCGCGGACCAGCGCCTGGGCGAGCACGGTGGCGGTCGTCGTGCCGTCACCGGCGACGTCGTCGGTCTTCTTGGCGACCTCCTTGACGAGCTCGGCGCCGATCTTCTCGTACGGGTCGTCGAGCTCGATCTCCTTGGCGATCGAAACACCGTCGTTGGTGATCGTGGGGGCACCCCACTTCTTCTCCAACACGACGTTGCGGCCCTTGGGGCCGAGGGTGACCTTGACGGCGTCGGCGAGGGTGTTCATGCCCCGCTCGAGACCGCGGCGCGCCTCTTCATCGAAAGCGATGATCTTGGCCATTCGGGTGGTTCCTCCCACGCGAATCGAAG
>JBOFJB010000092.1:0-18763 GCA_051650465.1 Dermatophilaceae bacterium
CCCAGCACGTCTCGTCCGATGGTCTCGAGGGCGGCGAGGGCGATCGGCACCTGGGACCGGGCGTAGTCCTGGACGAAGCACAGGTGGTCGTCGATGGCTCGATCGACGACCTGGCCCCGCGCGGTTCCGTCCTCGACCAGGGCATGGAAGTCGCCGCGATGGCGGCGCAGGAGATTGATCCTGCTGGTGAGTCGGCGCGGGGACGAGATGACATCGGACCGACCGACCAGGTCGAACAGCACTTCTCCGAGAACGTCGGTCTGGTCGAAGCTCGGAGCGGAGCCGGTCCAGTCCAGTGCTGCGCCGTAGCGGTGCGGCTCTGCGCCGATCGCCCGGGCGGCGCGAGCTGTGCGGCCGGCTCGACTCCCCGGTTCGCCCGCAAGGTGGTGACGCTGAGGTCCTCCTGCCGCAGATAGGGAGCGAGCCGGTCACGGCTCTCCTCGGTCAGCCGATCGTGGGACAGGTGCAGCAGAACCTCGACGCCGGCGCGCCGGGACTGCGACAGGACGGGGATCTCGACCGTGAGGTCCGCGAGCGTCGGCTCGGGATTGACCACGACGACCCTGCCGACGTGGTGGTCGAACCTGCGCCCGGAGGGGACGCGGACGTTCGCCGAGGTGAAGTGGTCGTCGTGTTTGCCGGCGAGCGTGTGGTGGAGCAGGACGATGGTCCGGGCGGCGATGTCGACCCCCTCGACGAGGGCGCCGCCGACCAGCAGGTAGGGGATCCTGCCCTCCTCGAAGAGCCGCGTCAGGTGGCCACCGAGGCCTCCAGGGAGCCGGCCGTGCTGGATGCTGACTCCCGCACGCAGTGCTCGCGTCACCACCCAGTCGGGGTGGTAGGCCCGCGCCACCCAGTCGGCCGCACTCGCCACCTCGGTTCCGCTCGGCCCGCCGGACCTCGGCGCCACACCGCGATCGAGCAGCCATCGCGCCACCTCGCTGGTGTGCTCGGGTGAACGGCACAGCACGATGGTGCCCGGACCGGCTCGCTCGCACTCGCCTGCGACGAGATCGGCCACTGCGTCGTGGTCGGCATGATGGCGGTCGATGTCGGCCACGACAGTGGTGTAGCCCGTGGTCACGAACCTCGCCCGGAGCGCGCGCTCGCTGACCCGGTCCAGTGCGGTGATCCGCGGACCGATGAGGCAGTACTGCGCACCGGTGGCACGCAGCCGGTCGAAGGCGATGTTGAGCTGGTTGCACCGGGTTCGGTCCGAGTGGGCCCAGCCGCAGTGGCTCGGGTCGAGCAGGTGGAACCCGTCGACGGCGAAGAACTCGATCGGCGGAAGGGCCCCGAACCCCAGTAGGCGTTCCGGTGTGAGGATGAGGAGATTGCGCGGTCCGCGTGCCTGGGAGGAGTGGGTGATGAGCTCGTAGCGCCCTTGCCCGGTGAGACACCGGAGGCGTCGCCGGGTGCGGTCGACCTCCATGCTGGTGGTCACCATCAGCACCGCGTTCCCGAAGCCGGAGGCGTCGAGGTAGGCGTCGACGACGGGGCTCTTGCCGAAGCTCGTGGCTGCCGACAGGACGACGTTCTCGCCGTTCACGAGGTGGTCGTAGACCAGCGACTGCCCGGTGTGGAAGACCAGCTCCGCCCCGAGTGGCCCGTCGGCCCGGTGCGCCTCGAGCGCGAGACGGTCGGCAAGGCACAACGAGTCGTGATCGGTGAGGTAGTGGAACAAGCCGTGCTCGCGGATCAGTGACTCGAGCAGTGGGACGAGCGGGTCCGGGAGCTGGTCGCGTTGGTGAAGGAGTCTGAGCAGCAGCTCGCGAGCGTTCTCGCGCTCCGCGAGGCAGGACAGGCGGCCCAGCGCCACGAGGATGTCGAAGGCGTTGTCGCGACCGAGTGCGCCCTCGTCGAGGATCGCCCGCACCTGTGCGGCGCTCAGGGCAGCCACGCCGCCACTCGCTTCTCGAGCTCGTCCTCGAGCCACGTCTTGTCTGCCATCGGGAGGAGGAACAACCGGACCTGAACGGGCGGGAGCTCGGCGTGGGGGTCGCCGGCCTGGTGCAGGTGCTGACGCGCGGAGTCGATGCGGCCACGGAGATACTCGGCGGCCCGGGTCGCCTCGCCTTCCAGCGCGTCGATGTAGTCGGGACAGACTCGCTGGTGGCTCCCGGTGGCCGGCGAGTCGTAGGTGACGAAGACCGGGACGACGAGGCGGGTGAAGATCCTCTCGACGGTCTGGTTCGGCTCGAGCAGACCGACCAGGTCGTGATAGTGGGGCTGCCCCGGATGAAGCCGGGAGCCGACTATCGCGAACTCGCCCTTGAGGTAGGCCGAGGTCAAATGCCTGTCGAAATCTCTGCCCACCGCTCGAAGAGCCGCATTGAGGTTGCGGTAGAACTTTGCCTCGCCGAGCCACAGCTCCAGCCCACCGGTGGGAGAATGAACGCAGTGGACTCCGTCGAACCCTTTGTAGGTGTCTTTGTCGGCGGTCTTGAACACCACCTTGTGCACGATCGTGGTACTGCCGAAGAACTCCCGACACATTGCGTGGAGCAGGATCTCGGCAGGCGCGTGCCCACGGGCCGTCCCGAAGGTGGCTCGATAGGCACGACGGAGCTTCTCGACGACGCGCCCGTGGTCGAGCCGCTCGTCGGGGTGCATGGCGAAGTCGGGAACCCACTCCATGATGTGGTCGGCGAGCGTGCCGGCCCGCCACTCACGCAGCTCATAGCCCACGCCGACCGAGGTGACGGGCACCGTGGGGCTGCCGGGAACGTCGACGTGCCACTCGAGCAGCGTGGCCGGCAACGACTCGGCCGCGCAGCCGCATTGCCGCGCGGCATGCAGCGGTATCGAATGTGTGGCGATCTCCGGGTTGACATCGTCGATCGGCTGACTGCTCATGCTCCACCTCCTCTGGCCGGCGTCCGACAGTGGGCGGACCGCGATCAGAGTGAACTGCGCTCTCAACGCTCAGGCTATCGACGCGGAATGTTCTCTTCGTGTCGCGTAGCGGGCGACCGTCGGAATTCCCCGTGTCCGATGGGCTCTGCGTGCGCCCAGAAGGGAGAGGTCGTCGTGCCAGCTACGGATGAGTGGTGCTCGGCGACCGGGAACGTCGTATTGTGCAATTGCGCCATGCATTTGCACGATCATGTTATCGGGCCGTTCCAGGCCGTCGCTGGATATCGGCGACGTGGGGTGCCGGCGTCGGGCCGATGGTGAGCTCGTCGAGGTCGTCGGCGCATGCTCGGCGTCGTCCGGAACCCGGTTCGGACGCCGGCACGCGTGGTCCTGGCCGGGTGCCGCGGGGACTCGAGTCCGATGGAGCGCCGGGGCCGGCCCGGTCGTGTCATCCGGACTGCGGAACGGTCGTCCCCGCCCACGAGATCCGACCTACGCTGGCCCGTGTGACCAGCGTCGCCGCGGCAGGGACTCCGACCTCGCTCGACGTCGCCGTCGTGGGTGGCGACGGCATCGGGCCCGAGGTGGTGGCCGAGGGCGTCGCGGTTCTCAGGGCCGCCCTCGGCGACGGCGGACCGAAGGTCGGCACCACCGAGTACGAGCTCGGTGCTCGCCGGTGGCACGCCACCGGCGAGACCCTGCCGGAGTCGGTGCTCGACGAGCTGCGTGGCCACGACGCGATCCTGCTCGGCGCCATCGGCGACCCGAGTGTGCCGAGCGGCGTGCTCGAGCGCGGGATCCTGCTGCCCCTGCGGTTCGCCCTCGAGCACTATGTCAACCTCCGTCCGGCTCGGCTCTACCCGGGCGTGCAGAGCCCCCTCGACGTCGGTCGGGTGGCTCCGGGCGGCATCGACTTCGTCGTGGTCCGCGAGGGCACCGAGGGGCCGTACGCCGGCAACGGCGGCACCCTGCGGAGCGGCACGCCGCACGAGATCGCCACCGAGGTCAGCGTCAACACCCGCTTCGGCGTCGAGCGGGTCGTGCGACACGCGTTCGCCCGTGCGATGGCCCGCCCGCGTCGCCATGTGACCCTCGTGCACAAGCACAACGTGCTCACCCATGCGGGCCACCTCTGGCGGCGCACGGTGGAGGAGGTCGGAGCCGAGTTCCCCGAGGTCGAGACGGCCTATCAGCACGTCGACGCGGCGACGATCTTCCTCGCGACCGACCCGGGTCGGTTCGACGTCGTCGTCACCGACAACCTCTTCGGCGACATCATCACCGACATCGCGGCGGCCGTCGCGGGGGGCATCGGGCTGGCAGCGAGCGGGAACATCAACCCCGAGCGCCGCTATCCGAGCATGTTCGAGCCGGTGCACGGTTCCGCTCCCGACCTCGCCGGTCGCGGAGTGGCCGACCCCACCGCCACCATCCTCTCGGTGGCGATGCTGCTCGACCACCTCGGGCTGGCGGATGCCGCGGCGCGGGTCGAGCGGGCAGTCGCGGCCGACCTCGCCGAGCGCGGCACGGTGTCCCGCACCACCCGCGAGATCGGCACCGCCGTCGCCGCACGCCTGTGACCTCGTCGGCGGCTCGGGTCCGGACGGCTCGCAACAGTCGACCCGGCCGCACACCGGCCGCACCGGTACATCGCGTGACGTAAGAACTCCGAAATGAATCGCCTACTGGCGTAAGCATATTGAAAGGGCGGTGAGGCTTTCGCGGGCTGTGGCGGGACGGCTTGACTGGGCGCGTCACACCACCAGCAAAGGAGCTGACATGTCCCGGCCCGTCCCCCGCATCCGAGCACTGCTCGCCCTCACCGCCGTTGCAGCCGCAGCGGCCTTGACCGCCCCGGCCCACGCCTCCGAGCCCGAGAGCAGGGAGCTGCTGCTCCGGTCGGCCATCGAGGACACCGCCCTCGACCGGGCCGGCCTCCCGGTCCGCACGTTCCGCGTCGCGGGCGAGACGAACTCCTGGGGCTACTACGTGGTGACGGAGTCGAGCCGCCGCGCGGACGCCCGCCGGTGGGGCGTGCACCACGCCCCCAAGCTGGCGAACGCCAGAGGCACCGAGGCCGTCCAGCAGGGGCGTTTCGAGCGCGGCGTACTCGTGGTGAGCGCGACCGTGGACTTCGCGCCGGAGCGGGTCGTCGAGCCCGGGACGGCCGGCTTCCCGCTGAACCGGGCCGTCCCGGGAGCGGTCGGCCGGCCGGGCTACAGCCCACTGGTCGAGCTCCCGGACGGAAGCGTGATCAACGCGCCGCAGGTCGCCAACGCCAGCGGCCGTGCCGACAAGCTGCTCGAGCTGCGCGACGGCCGTGCCGTGTTCCAGGAGACCGAGGGATTCTACGAGGGCGACGAGGTCTACTACGTCTCCTTCGACGCCTCGGCGCCGGACATCGCCGCGCTCGAGGGCGTCACCTACGCACCGGCGCTGAACGCGGCACCGGGCCTGGGGAGCAACGAGCGCACCTCGGCCCGCTCCGGCATCGCCTCCTTCGTCAACGGGCGCACCGGCAAGGACAACCCGGAGCGCCAGGGCCTGAGCTCGGCGTTGCTCGGTGAGGGCGACCCGCTCAACGTCATCCAGACCCTCGCCGGCGACAACGACTACAGCCCCCTCTGGGACGTGCACGCCACCGTGTGGACCGACGCGTCCAGGGCGGCCCGGGCCGACCTGCAGCAGGACGACTTCGACCGGATCCGGCGGCTCGCCGACAACGGGCTCGTGACCGGTCCGGACGGTGGGCGCTGGGGTGCCATCGGCGTCATCGTCAACTGCCCGGTGATCAGCGTCGAGGACTAGTCGGGATCCGGTGGGATGCGGCCCGGGAACCGCCGCCCGGGCTGCATCCCGCATGGTCGGGGCCATCTCCGGATGCGGCCGGGCCGGTGTCGGCGGGTAGCCTCGAGGATGCAGCGCCGCGCCGAGGAGAGGACCCGCACCGCCATGAGCCTGACCTTCGACCTGCAGCGTCGGTCCGACCCGGCCGACGACGCGCGACGCGCCGAGATCCTGGCGGACCCCGGCTTCGGGGTGCACTTCACCGATCACATGCTGACCGCGACCTGGACGAAGGACACCGGCTGGCACGACGGCCGCGTGCACTCCTACGGCCCGGTCACGATGATGCCGAGCGCGGCGGTGCTTCACTACGCCCAGGAGGTCTTCGAGGGGCTCAAGGCCTACCGCCACGACGACGGCTCGGTGTGGGCGTTCCGCCCGGAGGCCAATGCCGAGCGGATGCAGCGCAGCGCCCGCCGTCTCGCCCTCCCGCAGCTTCCGGTCGAGGACTTCCTCGGATCGCTGCGCGCCCTGCTCGAGGTCGACGCGGCCTGGGTGCCGCCGGCCGGCACCGGTGAGACCAGCCTCTACCTGCGGCCGTTCATGTACGCCTCGGAGGCGTTCCTCGGGGTGCGCCCGGCGGGCGAGGTCACCTACTCCGTCATCGCCTCGCCGGCCGGCGCGTACTTCCCCGGGGGACTGAAGCCGGTGACGCTGTGGGTCTCGCGGCAGTACTCCCGCGCCGGTGCCGGCGGCACGGGCGCCGCCAAGTGCGGCGGCAACTATGCGTCGTCCCTCGCGGGCCAGCTCGAGGGCATCGAGCACGGTTGCGACCAGGCGGTGTTCCTCGACGCCGAGACCCAAACCCACATCGAAGAGCTCGGCGGCATGAACCTCTTCCTCGTCACCGACGACCACCGGCTCGTGACGCCCGAGCTCACCGGCTCCATCCTCGAGGGGGTGACGCGCAGCTCGATCATCGAGCTGGCCAAGGAGCTCGGCCTCGACCCCGAGGAGCGCCGGGTGCCGATCGAGGAGTGGCAGGACGGCGTGCGCAGCGGCGCGATCCGCGAGGTCTTCGCCTGCGGGACGGCGGCCGTGGTGACCCCGGTGGGTGAGCTGCGCTGGGAGGGCGGGTCGGCGCCGTCCACCGCCGGCGACGCCGGTGGCGAGATGACGAACGCCATCCGCGAGCGGCTGCTCGACATCCAGTACGGCCGCGCCGAGGACACCCACGGCTGGCTGACCCGGCTCGCCTGACGCGCGCCGGACGCCGACACGGCGCCGGCCGGGATGTCGCCGGGAACGCCGGTCCCGTCGTCATCCGGTCTGCGCTCGCCCTGGCCGCAGAGCCGTCTGACGACGGAGCGGATGACGCTCGACGGGTCGGCGGCCGGGGTCGTGAACTCATCGTGCCGGGTTGATCGTCAGCAGGTGCCGCGGCGATCGTGGGACCCGGCCGAGGACTTCGGACACACGACGTGAGGACATGCGATGCGACGACTCCGATATGTGGGAGCGGTGCTGGCGGCCGCCGTACTGGTCGGGGTGACCGGGACGGCGGCCCAGGCCGACATCGAGCGGAACGGCGACTTCGACGAGCAGATCAGCGGCGCCACCTTCTGGAAGGGCTGGAAGGGGAGCCCTGGTGTCTCGGCGACCACGAAGCGAGCCGACGACGCATCGTGGTTCGAGACCACCTGGGACGCGTCCACCTACGGGTGGCTGCCCCGGATCGGCAAGACGACCCAGTACGACCCGGACTGGGGCGTCGCGGTCGACGACACCGCAGAGAGCCTGCCCGCCGAGTTCTCGTTCACGTTCGACGAGGGTGACCCGGCGAAGGACGGCATCGTCTGGATCGGCCTGTACGGCTGGGTCGACGACGGCACGCCCGGATGGCCGTACGCCACCGAGTTCTACGTCATCCAGGACTGGCGCAAGTACCCACCGAACGTCGACGGCGGCGCCGTGTACAAGGGCACCTACACCTTCGGCGGTGCGGAGTACGACGTGTTCAACGCCACGCACGCGGCCGGGCAGCAGCAGTGGTACAGCGTGCGGAAGACACCGGCCACGTCGGGGACGGTCGATGTCAAGCAGCACTTCGACACGTGGCGCGAGCTCGGCATGGCGAACGGCACGGTGGCCGAGCTGGTCTGGTCGGTCGAGGGCATGGACAACACCGACGGCACCGTACGCTACGACCGCTGGAGCATTCCCGACCTGCGACCTGCCGCTGCGACCGCGCCGGCGTCGATGGCCGGCTCGGTCCGCTACCGCTGACACCGTGAGCCGGCACCCGGCGGGCGGACAGTGCCGGATGCCGGGCGCGTCACCGGTGGTGGTGGCACCGCGCACCGTAGCCCCGCACGTGCGTACTCGGATCGACGGCCGCTGCCGGTCATCGGCTATGGGGCGACGACCTCGACCAGGTCCTCGAGGCCCCGGAAGTCGGCCGGGTTGCGCGTGACGAGGCGCGCGTCGTGGACGCGAGCGGTGGCGGCGATGAGCAGGTCGAACTGTCGGGCGCGCGGCTGTCGGCCGCGACGGACCACTCGGGCGGCGAGCTCGCCGTAGCAGTCGGCGACCGCGTCGTCGACAGGGAGCGGGTCGAACGTGCGCCGCAGCCGGGCGAGTCGCCGGAGCCGGTGCGCCCGGACGCCGTCGTCCCGGGCGACCAGGACCCCGAACTGGAGCTCGGCCATGCTGACCACGCTGATCGCCAGGTGTCCGGGGATGACGTCGAGCCCGTTCTCGATCAGCACGCTGGTGTCGAGCACCGCTCGCGTCACGGCCGTTCCCACGGATCGGTCAGCGGCCCGTCGATCAGGCGGCGGTCTGCTGCCCAGTGCTCGTCCGGCCCGTCCTGGAGCGCATCCGACACCTCGGCCCAGGTTCGCCACGACCGCGGGCTGACCGGGCCCAGCACGGCCGCCGGCCGGCCGGCGACGGTGATGGTGACGCGCTCGCCGCCCTCGGCACGTCGGACCAGCTCGCTCGCCTGCTGCCGCATCTCCCGCAACCCGACCTCATCCACGGCACCAAGGTAGCACCTGTGCTACCCAGGGTGTTCTCGAGCACTACTGGTTCGTCGAGGTGCTGCGCGGGGAGGATGCAGGCGAGCCCTGGGCGAGCGTGGACTGGGAGGGCGACCGGGACTGGGACTGGCACAGCGCCGCCCAGGACTCCGCGGGCGAGCTGCGCACCCTGTTCGACGCCGCGGTCGCACAGAGCGAGGAGGTGCTCGGGGCGACGCTCGCCACCGGAGGGCTGGACCTGCTCGCGGTTCGGCCCGATCGGAGGACCGGCGAGCGTATCTCGCTGCGCTGGATCCTGCTCCACCTCGTCGAGGAGTACGCCCGGCACGTGGGACACGCGGACCTCATCCGGGAGTCCCTCGACGGGCAGACCGGCGACTGAGCAGCGGAGCCACCGACCTGGACGGTGTCGGGCCGGCCCGACACCGCGCCGTCCGGCGACCGTCATCCGGCCGGCTCGTGGCTGACGCCCACCCAAAGGTCCTCATCAGGACCATTTCACGGCATACTCGACGTCATGAGCGCAGGTAGCCGGTTGTCGGCCACGACGCACCTGCCCGACGCGGTGCTCCGCCCGGCCGTCGGGAACGTGTTCGAGACGACCGTCGAGCAGCTCGCGACGACGATCCGGTTGGGCGTGTTCGTCGACGGCGAGCAGCTGCCGCCCGAGCGCGATCTCGCCGACCGCCTCGGCGTCTCGCGCAACACGCTGCGCGAGGCCATCGCGGCGCTGCGCGATTCCGGGCTGGTCACCACCCGTCGCGGCCGGGGCGGGGGGACCGTCGTGCGGTACACCGGGCGAGACCCGGGCGACGACACACCGCGCGCCGACGTCCCCCCACCGCGTACCGGTGCCGCGCTCACCGACGCGCTCGACTTCCGCCGGGTCGTCGAGCCGGGGGCGGCCTGGCTGGCTGCCGACCGGCGGCTGTCCCGCGACCAGCGCGACTGGATCGTGGAGTCCTGCCACGCGGTCCGCGCCGCAGAGCCGGCCGCGCACCGGGTGGCCGACTCCCGGCTGCACCTCGCGATCGCCACGGTCACCGGGTCCTCGATGGTCGTCGAGGCGGTGACCCGGGCCCAGGCGGCGCTCGACGCGCTGCTCGGCGCCATCCCGGTGCTCCGGGTCAACATCGACCACTCGCACGAGCAGCACGACACGGTGGTCGACGCCGTGCTGGCCGGCCGCCCCCACGACGCCCGCGCCGCCATGGAGGAGCACGTCGACGCCACCTCTGCCCTGCTCCGCGGCCTGATCGGATGACGGGAGGTCACCCATGCCAGCATCCATCCATCCCGGCGGCCCGCCGCAGCTGACCGTCGAGCAGCTCCGGGCCGACGTCGAGGCGGGCGTCGTCGACACCGTCGTGCTCGCCTTCACCGACATGCAGGGCCGGCTCGCCGGCAAGCGGGTGCACGGCCGGTTCTTCCTCGACCACGTGCTCGAGCACGGCACCGAGGGGTGCAACTACCTGCTCGCCGTCGACGTCGAGATGAACACGGTCGACGGCTACGCGATCTCGTCGTGGGAGCAGGGTTACGGAGACTTCGAGTTCGTGCCCGACCTCACGACGCTGCGCCGCACGCCGGGCCAGCCGCACTCGGCCACCCTGCAGTGCGACCTGCACTGGCTCGACGGCAGCGGGCCGGTGCGGCCGAGCCCGCGCTCGGTGCTCGCCGCCCAGGCCGAGCGGGCGGCATCCCTCGGCTACCGCGCCGTGGCGGGCACCGAGCTGGAGTTCATGCTCTTCGAGGACACCTTCGACCAGGCGTGGGACCGCCGCTACCACGGGCTCACCGGCGCCAACCGGTACAACGTCGACTACTCGGTGCTCGGCGGCACCAAGGTGGAGCCGGTGCTTCGCGACATCCGCAACGAGATGTGGGCGGCGGGGGTCACCGTCGAGGGCGCCAAGGGCGAGTGCAACCTCGGCCAGCACGAGATCGCCTTCCTCTACGACGACGTCATGCGTACGTGCGACAACCACGTCGTCTACAAGACCGCGGCGAAGGAGATCACGGCGAGGCACGGCATGAGTCTGACGTTCATGGCCAAGTACGATGCACGAGAAGGCAACTCGTGCCACATCCACCTGTCGTTGCGCGGCCTCGACGACGGTGCGGCGGTCTGTGCCGACGACTCCCGGCCGGGCGGCCACAGCGCCCTCTTCGACCACTTCCTCGCCGGGGTCC
The DNA here is from genome assembly GCA_051650465.1 of Dermatophilaceae bacterium. Lineage (GTDB taxonomy): Bacteria > Actinomycetota > Actinomycetes > Actinomycetales > Dermatophilaceae > JBOFLG01. The sequence goes on from JBOFJB010000092.1 coordinate 10,878, forward strand.
AGGCCACGATGCGCGAGTTCAGCTACTTCTACGCGCCGAACATCAACTCGTACAAGCGGTTCCAGCCCGGCTCGTTCGCGCCCACAGCCGTGGCGTGGGGCCGTGACAACCGCACGTGTGCGCTGCGCGTGGTCGGCCACGGCGCCGGCCTGCGGCTCGAGAACCGGGTCCCGGGCGGCGACGTCAACCCGTACCTCGCCGTGGCGGCGATGCTCGCGGGTGGACTGCACGGTGTGGAGCACGAGACCCCGCTCGCCGAGCCGGTCACGGGCAACGCCTACACCGCCGATCTCGACCACGTGCCCACGACCCTGCGGGAGGCACGCGAGCTGCTGGTGGGCTCGGAGACGGCCCGCACCGCGTTCGGCGACGACGTGGTCGACCACTACGTCAACGCCGCCGACGTCGAGCTGGCAGCCTTCGACGCCGCGGTCACCGACTGGGAGCGCGTGCGGGGGTTCGAGCGGCTGTGAGCGGCGCATCCGTCCACGCAGGGCATGGGACCCTCGGCCCGACGGCCCACGTAGAGCGTGGGACCCACGGCCCGTGGTCGGGGCCGGTGCACGAGGTGCTGAACCCCGCGACGGAGGAGGTCGTCGCCTCGGTGCGGCTCGCCACCGTCGAGCAGGCGGATGACGCGGTCGCGCGTGCGGTGCGCGCCGGCCCCGCTTGGCGCGCGGTCGCCCCGGCCGACCGCGGCCTGATGCTGCGCCGCTTCGCCGATCTGGTCGAGCAGCACACCGAGCAGCTCGCCCGGCTCGAGGTCGCGAACTCCGGCCACACGATCGGCAACGCGCGCTGGGAGGCCGGCAACGTCGCGAGCGTGCTGCGCTACTACTCGGCCGCCCCGGAGCGGCTGTTCGGCCGGCAGATCCCCGTCGCCGGCGGGCTCGACGTCACCTTCCGGGAGCCGCTCGGCGTCGTCGTGGTGGTCGTGCCGTGGAACTTCCCGATGCCGATCGCCGGCTGGGGGTTCGCGCCGGCGCTCGCCGCGGGTAACACCGTGATCGTCAAGCCGGCCGAGCTGACCCCGCTCACCGCGCTCCGGCTCGGCGAGCTGGCGCTTGAGGCGGGCCTGCCGGAGGGCGTGCTCACCGTGGTCCCCGGCAAGGGCTCGGTGGTGGGGGAGCGGCTGGTGACGCACCCCGACGTGCGCAAGGTCTGCTTCACCGGTTCCACCGCCGTCGGCCAGGGCATCATGCGTCGCGCCGCCGACACCCTCACGCGGGTCACCCTCGAGCTCGGCGGCAAGTCGGCGAACGTCGTCTTCGCCGACGCCGACCTCGACGCGGCGGCGTCGGCTGCACCGATGAGCTTCCTCGACAACGCCGGCCAGGACTGTTGCGCGCGGAGCCGCATCCTCGTGCAGCGCTCCGTCCACGACGCCTTCATGGAGCGCTTCGAGGCGGCGTTGCTGGAGGTGGTGGTCGGCGACCCGGCCGACGAGACCACCGACACGGGGCCGCTCGTCAGCGCCGGGCAGCGTTCTGCCGTGCGGGGCTTCGTCGAGGATGCCGAGGGCACGCCGGATGCCGTCGACGTCGCGTTCCGGGGGTACGCGCCCACGGGTGCCGGGTTCTGGTACCCGCCCACGGTCGTCATCCCCCGCTCGACACGTGACCGCGTCTGGCGGGAGGAGGTGTTCGGCCCGGTCGTGGCGGTGCTGCCGTTCGACGACGAGGCCGACGCCGTGGCCATGGCCAACGACACGGAGTACGGGTTGTCCGGGTCGATCTGGACGCGGGACGTCGGTCGCGCGATCCGGGTGGCCCGCGGCGTGGAGTCGGGCAACCTCTCGGTCAACAGCCACAGCTCGGTGCGGTACTCCACGCCGTTCGGCGGGTTCAAGCAGAGCGGTCTCGGGCGAGAGCTCGGGCCGGACGCACTCGACGCGTTCACCGAGGTGAAGAACGTGTTCATCGCCACCGAGACGTGAGGAAGGACCACAACATGGCGGGACGGCTCGAGGGCAAGGTGGCGGTGGTCACCGGCGGGTGCTCCGGCATCGGCCTGGCGACGGTGCGGCGCTTCGCCGAGGAGGGTGCGCGGGTCGTCGTCGGCGACCTGGCCGACGACGCCGGCGAGGCGTTGGCGCAGGAGGTCGACGGTGCCTACGTGCACTGCGACGTGACGAGCAAGGGCGACGTCGACCGGCTCTTCGCTACCGCGGTCGAGCGGTTCGGCCGGCTCGACGTGGCGTTCAACAACGCCGGCATCAGCCCGCCCGAGGACGACTCCATCCTGGACACCGACCTCGAGGCGTGGCGCCGGGTGCAGGAGGTCAACCTCACCTCGGTCTACCTGTGCTGCAAGGCGGCGATCCCGCACATGCTGGAGCAGGGGTCGGGGTCGATCGTCAACACCGCGAGCTTCGTGGCGGTCATGGGTGCGGCGACCTCGCAGATCTCGTACTCGGCATCCAAGGGTGGTGTGCTGGCGATGACCCGTGAGCTCGGTGTGCAGTTCGCCCGCAACGGGATCCGCGTCAACGCGCTGTGCCCTGGCCCGGTCGACACCCCGATGCTGCGCGAGCTGTTCGCGAGCGACCCCGAGCGCGCCGCCCGCCGGCTGGTGCACGTGCCGATGGGGCGTTTCGGCACCGCGGAGGAGATGGCGAACGCGGTGCTCTTCCTCGCCTCGGACGAGTCGAGCTTCGTCACCGCGTCGACGTTCCTCGTCGACGGTGGCATCTCGGCGGCCTACGTCACGCCGCTGTGAGCCGGGCCGTCAGCCGGCCGGTCGTCGGCGTCAGCTGCTATCTCGAGGAGGTCGACCGCGACCCGTGGGTCGCCCAGCGCAGTGCGGTGCTTCCCCACGAGTACGTCGCCCATCTGGAGCGGGCCGGTGCGGTCGCCGTACTGCTCCCGCCGCGGCCGGATGCCGATGCCGACCTCGCGCGCACCGTGCTCTCGCGGGTCGACGGCCTGGTGCTCGCCGGTGGCGCCGACGTCGGCGCCGAGCGCTACGGCGCGGCGCGACATCTTCACGCCCAGGACCCGCGCACCGACCGCGACGCGTGGGAGCTGGCGCTGACCGTGGTGGCCGTCGAGCGCGACCTGCCCGTGCTCGGTGTGTGCCGGGGGATGCAGGTGCTCGCCGTGGCGGCCGGCGCGCGACTCGAGCAGCACCTGCCGGACGTCGTGGGGCACGAGGCGCACTGCCCCGAGCCGGGGGTCTACGCCTCGCACCAGCTGACCCCGGTCGCCGGGTCGGCCCTCGCCGGCATCCTCGGCGATCGGCCGCTCGACGTGCCGACGTACCACCACCAGGCCGTGGTGCCCGAGTCGCTCGACGGCTCGGGGTGGGTCGCGTCGGCGTGGCACGACGACGGCACGCTGGAGGCGATGGAGCAGCCCGGCGCGGTGTTCCGGCTCGGCGTCCAATGGCACCCCGAGGCCGACGACGACGGCCGCCTCTTCGATGCCCTCGTCACCGCCGCGAGAGGATGACGGGCGAGGCATTTCGAACTTCGCAGCGACGGACGTGTGGAGCCGCCGACCTCGGCGGCGTTCTCCTCAGGCGGTCGGGCGCTCCCACCGGACGCAGGCGAGCCGCGCCAGGTCGGCGTCGAACCGACGTCGTTCGCCCGGTGCTCGACGGCGAGAGCGGCGAGACGGGCATCGCCGACGAGCGTCCGCGACGCCGACCCCGCGCGCCCTGGTCGGCTCACGGCAGGACGCTGGGGCCCACTCGCCTCCTGGGCGCAGGCGCCGACGACAATGGAGAGCATGACTCGACTCGACCGGCTCGCCCTCGCGGCGGGAGCCGCCACCGCCCTCGGTGCCCTCGCCGTCGCCGGCCGCGATCTCGGCGCGGCCCTCGGCGCCCGCCCATCGGGTGAGCGGCTCGAGCGGATGACGCGCTCGCCACAGTTCCGTGGCGGGACGTTCCGCAACACCCGGCGCGGTACGACGTCCGTGCCGGCCGACCAGCGGGGGATTGTGCGGCGGATGCGGGAGAACGCGCCGTTGCGTCATCCGCCGGTCCCCGTCCCGGTGGTGAGTGCCCGGCGGGATCCGGCGACGACCGGGTTGCACGTGACCTGGTTCGGGCATGCGTCGTGCCTCGTCGAGCTCGGCGGTGTGCGCCTGCTGCTGGATCCGGTGTGGGGGGAGCGGTGCTCGCCGAGCCGGCACGTCGGCCCGGCCCGGCTGCACGCGGTTCCGGTGCCGCTGGACGAGATCGGCCACATCGACGCCGTGGTGATCTCACACGACCACTACGACCACCTCGACATGGACACCGTCCGCGAGCTCTCCCGGACCACCGACGTGCCGTTCGTCGTGCCGCTCGGTGTCGGCGCGCACCTCGCCGCCTGGGGCGTGCCCCCGGCGCGGGTGCTGGAGTGCGACTGGGAGGAGTCGGTCGACATCGCCGGGGTCACCGTCACCGCCGTCGAGGCGCAGCACTTCTCCGGTCGCGGGCTCCGGCGCGACGGCACGCTGTGGGCCTCCTGGGTGCTCGCTGCTCCCGGCGGGCGGGTGTTCTTCAGCGGCGATACCGGCCTCGTGCCGCACTACGACCGGCTCGGCGCTGCGCACGGACCCTTCGACGCCGCGCTCATGGCCGTCGGCGCATACGACGTCGCCTGGGCCGACATCCACCTCAACCCGGAGGAGGCCGTCGAGGCGCACCGGCTGCTGCGCGGCGGGCTGCTGCTGCCCATCCACTGGTGCACGTTCGTGCTCGCCCCCCACCCGTGGGCCGAGCCGGTCGAACGGTTGCTCGTCGCTGCGGAGGCGGCCGGGGTGCCGGTTGCCGTACCTCGTCCTGGGGACCGAGTGGACGCCGCGGCGCCGCCTGCGCTCGACCCGTGGTGGCGCGCCTGATCGACAACACGCCCGGTCGCCCACTCGTCCCAACGTCCGGCCCGTCATCCAAGTCGTATCTGTTGCGAGCGGTAATCATTCTCATGTAGGAAGGTGGGGTGACCGCATCGGCCGACGTGCGACGAGCTCCCGCCTCAGGACCTCACCCGTTCGTACTCACCCCTCTTCGCCATCGCACCGTCGCCGCGCTCCTCGACGACCACCGGTCGTTCCTGACCGATCTGCTGGACGGCCTCGGGTCGCCCGTGCACGTCGTCCTGCCGCAGATCTTCGAGCAGAACGTCATGGCACTCCGGCAGGCGTTCGCCGAGACGGGCGCCGACGCCGACATCCTGTTCGCGAAGAAGGCCAACAAGGCCGACTGTTTCGTCCGGTCGGCCGCCACTCTCGGCGTCGGGATCGACGTCGCCAGCGCCCCTGAGCTCGTCAAGGCCCTCGCCGGTGGGGTCGCCGGCGACCGGATCGGCGTCTCAGGCCCGGAGAAGGACGAGACACTCCACACGCTCGCCGTCCAGCACGACTGCCTGGTCGCGGTCGACTCGATCAGCGAGCTGCGGCGGTTGGCCACGACAGCCCGACTCGCGCGCCGCCGAGCCAGGGTGCTGCTCCGGTCCCGGGTGGGCAGTCAGCCGGGAAGCCGTTTCGGAGTCGGCGCCGACGAGCGCCGTACCGCCGTCTCGATGTGCGGGGAGCTGGCTGAGGACATCACGCTCCGCGGATTCTCGTTCCACCTGGGCGGCTACTCGACCGCGGAGCGGGCGGTCGCGGCCGACGAGATGATCGACCACTGCCTCGACGCCCGGCGTCGTGGTGCGCGGTCGGCCGGTCTGGTCGATATCGGCGGCGGCCTGCCGGTGCGCTATGTCGACGAACGACGATGGGACGAGTTCCTCGCACAGAACGAGCCCGCGCACTACCACGCTGCCAAGTCCTTCGTCGACTTCTACCCCTACGGACGGCAGTCGGCCGTGGAAGCGGTGCACGCCATCCTGGGTCACCCGGTCGGCGGTGGCGAGAGCCTGTCGACGAAGGCGGCTCGCAACGACATCCGGTTCGTCGTCGAACCCGGTCGAGCGCTGCTGGACCAGGCCGGGTTGACGATGTACCGCGTTCAGCAGGTGGACGATCGGCGCGAGACCGACGGGTACGCGATCGTCACGGTCGCCGGAAGCAGTTTCAGTCTCTCCGAACAGTGGTTCGGCAGCGACTACCTTCCCGACCCGGTGCTCATGTCGGCCCGGCCTGTCGTCGGGGAGATGTTCCCGGCATGCGTCGCCGGTTCGACCTGTCTGGAAGGCGACCTGGTCACCTGGCGAAAGATCGGGTTCCCTCGACCCGTGCAGCGTGGCGACCACCTGGCCTATCTGAACACCGCGGGCTATCAGATGGACTCCAACGAGTCGCCGTTCCACGATGCCGCGCTGCCGTCGAAGGTGGTCGTCCGGCTCGACGACGGTGCGAAGCGGCCGCGTTGGCGACTGGACGGCGCCTGACACGACACCACCGCGAGGAGACGCGACATCCACCATGAAGAGAGGTCTCGCATGTCACCGTGCTACGCCGCGCAGGGGCACCTGTGGCTGCTGTCGCAGTCGCAGCAGGAGGGCCTGGACGTCGACCACCGCGAGGTGATCGCGGTGGTCGAACAGGCATACCGCGCGCTACGCGAACGCGGATCGGTCAACCCGGTCAAGACGATCATCGATGATCCGGACCATCGCTCGCTGAGCTACTCCATGGTGGCACGAGACGGCGGGAGCGGAACGGTGGGCTTCAAGGCTGTCTACGAGTTCGATCCGCTTCGTAGCCGGGACCGCTACCGCTTCCACTCGTTCGTCTTCCTCGTCGACGACACCAGCGGGGCGCCGATCGCACTGATGGACGTCGTGAAGCTCGGTCCGTTGCGTTCGTCCGCCACCACGGCCCTGGTCGCTCGCGCGGCCTGTCCGGACGCGCGTAGCGCCCTGGTCGTCGGCACGGGCGTGCAGGGCCAGATGGCGCTGCCGATGGTGCTCGCCGCGCTGCCGGCAGTGGACCGACTGCAGGTGTTCGGCACCTACCCGGAGGGATTGCGTGCCGTCCAGGACAGCGTCAGCGGTCGCGAGGTCGAGATCGTCGACGACCTCCGCCGTGCCGCGGGCGAGTCGGACGTCGTCATCGGTGCCGCGGGTCTGTCCGTGACGCAGGAGGTTCGGTTCGAGTGGATGAAGCCGGGGTCGGTCGCCGTGCTCCTCGGGTACGGCGTCGACGCCGACGTCTGCCACGGCGCGGACTATCGGATCGCCACCGATGCCGCGCAGATGCATGCGACGTGCGAGGACCTGCGTGACGAGGACGGGAACCTGCCATCGGTGGACGCCGAGCTGCCGGACATCCTGCTCGGCCGACGACCGGCCCGACGTCGTCCCGAGGACGTGGTGTTCGCCTACAACAGCGGGATGGCGGTCACGGATGCCGCGCTGGGCCGGTACGTCGCCGATCTCGCGCTGGCGGCCGGGCGCGGGGAGCGGGTCGAGTTCTGGTGACCGCCGCGATCGGCATCGATGCTCGCTGGTGGATCAGGAGCTCGCGGGCGATGCTCGGGCTCGCATTCCCGTTGATCCTGACCAACCTCGCCTACGTCGCGCTGACCACGGTCGACATCGTGATGCTGGGCAGGCTCGGCGCCATCGAGGTCGCCGCCGCCGGTCTGGCGATCGCCTTGTTCAACCAGCTCCGCACCACCGGGACCGGTCTGGTCACCTCGGTCAGCAACCTCGTGGCGGAAGCGCGCGCGCGCGGGGACGCCGAACGGATCCGCGTCCTCGTCTTCGCCGGCTTCTTCTGGGCCACCGTGTGCGGGATGGTCTTCTGGATGCTCCTGCTCCTCGCCGGCCCGCTGCTCATCTGGCTGGATCAGGATCCCACCGTGGTCGACAAGGCGGGCGAGTTCCTCATGGTCCTGGCGCCGGGGATGCTGCCGTGCCTGTGGTTCCAGAACCTGCGGCACGTCACCACCGGACTCAAGCGACCCGGTCCGCTGCTGGCCATCACCGTGGCGTCGGTCGCCGCCACCGC
>JBOFJB010000093.1:0-1781 GCA_051650465.1 Dermatophilaceae bacterium
CGCTGCTGCCGGATGACGGCGACCGCCGCGTCGACGTCGGGAGCCTCACCGACGAACTCGCACAGTGGCGCCATGCCGGGCATCGCGGCGGTCAACTCGGCACGCACACCGGTGCGGAACATCCGATGGTCGTCGACGAGCACCACGCGGACCGGGACGGATGTCGTCCGCTCGCCGGGCGATGGGGGCACACCGGGTGTGCCGGGCGGCCTGGTCATGGCGGATCTCCTTCGATCGGTGGGAGTCGGAACTCGACCTCGGTCCCCTCGTCCAGCCGGCGCACCCGGGCACTGCCGCCGTGCCGCTTCATCCGGCCCAGCACCGACTGCCGGACACCGAGCCGGTCCTCCGGGACGGCGCCCAGGTCGAACCCGTCGCCACGGTCGCGGACGAACGCCTCGACACCGTCCGACCCGATCTCCAGGTAGGCAGCCACCGGTGGCCGGCCATGCCGGACCGCGTTGAGCAGCGCCTCCCGGAGCGCACGGGTCAGGGCCGCGCCGTGCTCCTCGAACGGCCGGTCGCCGATGACCACGAGGTCGACCGGAACGCCGTGCACGTCCTCGACCTCATGCGCGACCTCGGTGACCGCGGCCGCCAGCGAGGACTGCGCACCGACGGGCCCCGCGTACAGCCACGAGCGGAGCTCGCGCTCCTGGGCGCGGGCGAGCCGGGTGACCGACGCCGGGTCCGCGGACTGGCGCTGGATCAGGGCCAGCGTCTGGAGCACCGAGTCGTGCAGGTGCGCGGCGATGTCGGCGCGCTCGGTGGCCCGGGCTGCAGCCACCTGCTCGCGGCGCAGGTCGGACCACAGCCGTACCGCCCACGGCGCGGCGAGCACGAGCGCGCCGACGAGGACCGCGAGTGCCGCCAACAGCGAGTCCCAGACGTCGGTGATCGAGCGACCGCGAGTGACGAGCACCACGACGCCGGCGAGCGCCAACCCGAAACCGAGCGCAAGACGCAGCCAGGCCAGGCCCCCGGCGCCCGCGCCCAGCCACCTCGAGCGTTGCGCCTCGTCGAGGTTCGACCAGGCGACGACCGCCCCGGTGGTAATGACGAACAACGGCACCAGCACCGAGTCACGGATCGACCCCCCGATGGTCGGGGTGAGCAACAGCGCGCCCCCGAGGACGAGAACCGCGCCGACGGCGACGAACAGCCCCCAGCGGCGCCGGTCGACCGGCACGGATGACGCCCCGCCCGGCGCAGTGGGCTCAGGGTCGGCCTCGGGCGTCAGCGCCCAGAGAAAGAGGTAAGCGGCGACACCGGCTCCGCCAGCGAACGCGAGCACGACGAACACCAGCCGGACCAGACGTACCGGCACGCCGAGGTGGCGGGCGACAGCACCGCTGACCCCGGGGGTCCACCCCCGAGCACAGGACCGCGCGAGTGGCGGCCGGGCGGCGTCCACGCCGTCAGCGCCGCGGGGCGCAGCGGGCAGGTCGGGCGTGGGCACTGCTCCATCCTGACGCACCTGCCGTCCAGCGGGCGTCGAGCGGGCGTCGAGCCGGGGACGGGCCAGGGGGTGCTCAGGGTCGACCCTCATGGCGAGCACCTGCCGGATGACGCGACGCTGGGTGCCATGACGGACATCCCGACTCCTCCACCGGCCGCACCGACAGGCACCGGCACCCCGGTCGACGGCTTCTTCGAGCGGCTGCGCCACTCCGGCGTGCACCGCGACGGCGAGCGCCGCTGGTTCGGCGGCGTATGTGCCGGCCTGGCCGACCGAGCCGGGGTCGACCCTGTGCTGGTGCGCGCCGCGGCGATCGTCCTCG
>JBOFJB010000094.1:0-1757 GCA_051650465.1 Dermatophilaceae bacterium
CTTTGCCGTCGAGACGCGCTCGCCCAGCATCCAGCACCAGCCCAGAGTCGGGGTCGTCGACCGCGGCCGAGGAGCAGACCTCGACCCCGCCGAGAGCGTCGACCACGTCCGTGAAGCCGCGGAAGTCGACAACCGCATAATGGTGGACGAACAGTGAGGTGTTGCCTTCGAGGGTGCGGATGAGGCAGCCGACCCCGCCGTCGCGGTAGTTGTGGTTCCACTGCTGCACCTTCCACTCCTCACGGGGGGCGCTCGGCGAGCAGCCCGGCGGGGCCGGCACCATCGAGTCGCGGGGGATCGAGACCGCTGTGGCCCACGAGCGGTCAGCCGAAACGTGGACCAGCACGTTGGTGTCTGACTTCACGCCGCGGTCCGCGTCGGCGCCGTAACTGTCGTTGCCGGCACCCTCGCGGCTGTCCGAGCCGAGCAGGAGCAGGTTGACGGCGTCGGTCTGCTGAGCCGGACGCTTGCCAAGGTCGTCGGACACGTCGACCCGGGTGACGTTGGCGTTCAGCCGCCACGCCGCGACCGCGGCACCCCCACCGCCCAGCGCCATGGTGATGACCAGGGCCGCGGTGAGCCGACGGCGCCACCGGTGCGGCGGGTGCCGATGGACGTGGCGCCGACTAGTCAGCACATCGGCGGCCGCCGGTCGAAGGGCCGCCGGCGCCAGGCGGCCCCTACGCTCGCGGTTCACCGTCGCTCCTCGTCGCTGTGCAGGCCCGGACATCGAGCCCCGAACGTCCGGATGAGTCTAACCGCGCCAGTCGGGAGAGCCGGTCACGTCACGGTCGAGGCACCTCACCCGACCGCGGACGGGCGTCATCCGCCCGACGGCCGGCCATCGGTGCCTGGCGGTGGCGCGTCGAGGGGCTGGCCGTCGCGCAGCGAGGTGAACAGCGAGCCGGCCCGCTCGTCATCCCACAGCACCGAACTCCCGGCATCGGTGTCGGCGTCCAACGACGAGACCGGCACGACCAGGCTCAGCGCGTCGCCGGACGACACTTGCTGCATCGCGCGCAGCACGCGACCGCCGTCGGTGAGCGAGGTGTCCTCGCCGACGAGCACACCGCCGGCCGCGCTGTGGGTGAAACCCCACCAGCGCCACGGCACGAGCACCGTGGACGGGGTGGCTGCCCGCTTCATGACCGCGCCGAGGAACTCGCGCTGGCGCTGTGCCCGGCCCAGGTCGCCGCGCGGGTCGAAATACCGCGCGCGTACGTAGCCCAGCGAGTCGGCGCCGTCTAGGGTCTGGCAGCCGGGCGACAGGTCGAGCCCGGCGCGCTCGTCCTCGATCGCCTCCGGGACGCAGACCTCGACGCCGCCGATGCTGTCGACCACGCTGGCGAAGCCGCCGAAACCGATCTCGACGTACCCGTCGATCCGTAGGCCGGTGGCCTCCTCCAGGGTGTGCACGAGCAGTTCCGGGCCGCCGATCGCGAACGCGGCGTTGACCTTCTGCCTCCCGTTGCCCGGCACGGGGAGGTAACTGTCCCGGGGGATGGAGATGAGCGCCGACCGGCCCCCGCCGTCGGGTACGTGCACGAGGATGATCGAGTCGGTGCGCCGCCCCTCTGCGCTGCCGGTGGTGAGCCGCGACCGGTCCTCGGCGCTCAGCCCCTCGCGGCTGTCCGACCCGACGAGCAGGTACGTGACGCCGGCCCCGTCCGCTGGCCGCTCGCTGTCAGGCTCACTGTCGACCCTCGACACCGTGCTCCACGCGTGCACGGGGGCGGCGACCAGGAACATCACCCAGA